>NZ_JBHUEQ010000020.1:0-15054 GCF_042680945.1 Affinirhizobium helianthi
GTCGTACGGTTGGCGCCGGCATCGTCGCTGCTATCGTCGAGTAATCCACGAATAAGGCGAGGGAGAAGTCCCTCGCCTTATTGCAAAAAAAGTTTGAGGCGAGGCGCGTTGGCTCTTGCCTATGACATGAAAATGTTGCAAATGGCGCGCGAGCGCGATTTGCGACCTGCTTCGTTTATTTTGACGAGCAGGTTCATCAATCCAAAAGGTGGGCTTCGGCCCTGAAGAATGGATGGAGTGGCCTACGGGTTTGCTTCCTCGATCTTTGACACCGGTGGTCCGCCTTTAGATAGAAACGCCCCGTGCCGTGTTGTTTGGCTGCGGGGAGAAAACAGAACAAGGATAACGTCGAATGAACGGCCAAAATATCCGCATTCGCCTGAAGGCGTTCGATCATCGGATCCTCGATGCTTCCACGCGCGAGATCGTGTCGACGGCGAAGCGCACCGGTGCTAGCGTCCGGGGCCCCGTTCCGCTTCCGACCCGCATCGAGAAGTTTACGGTCAACCGGTCCCCTCACATTGATAAGAAGAGCCGCGAGCAGTTCGAAATGCGCACGCACAAGCGTTTGCTCGACATCGTGGATCCCACCCCGCAGACGGTAGATGCGCTGATGAAGCTCGATCTTGCCGCAGGCGTCGATGTGGAAATCAAGCTCTGAGGCTCTGCCTTGGGCTGAGTGAGAAGGATTGAACCGATGCGTTCAGGTGTAATTGCACAAAAGGTGGGAATGACCCGCGTCTATAACGACGCTGGCGAGCATGTTCCGGTCACGGTTCTCCGTGTCGAGAACTGCCAGGTCGTTGCGCACCGTACGGAAGAAAAGAACGGTTACACTGCCGTTCAGCTTGGCGCTGGCCAGGCGAAAGTAAAAAATACGAGCAAGGCTCTGCGTGGCCACTTCGCTGTCGCTCAGGTTGAGCCCAAGCAGAAGGTCGTCGAGTTTCGCGTTGACGCTGATAACCTTATCGAGGTTGGTGCAGCGGTAACGCCAAGCCACTTCACTGCCGGTCAACTTGTCGATGTGACAGGTACAACAATCGGTAAAGGCTTTGCCGGTGCGATGAAGCGTCATAACTTTGGCGGTCTTCGCGCAACGCACGGTGTGTCGGTTTCGCACCGTTCGCACGGTTCGACTGGTAACAATCAGGATCCGGGCAAGGTCTGGAAGGGTAAGCGCATGGCTGGCCACATGGGGCAGACGCGCGTTACCACCCAGAACCTCGAAGTTGTTTCGACCGACGAAGATCGTGGTTTGATCCTTGTGAAGGGCGCCGTTCCCGGTTCGAAGGGCTCCTGGATCATCGTCCGCGATGCCGTCAAGTCGGCTGCGAAGTAAGGGAGCCTTAGTTATGGAATTCAACGTCAAGACCCTTGAGGGGAAGGACGCAGGCAAGGTCTCCCTTTCTGAAGAGATCTTCGGCCTCGATCCGCGCCAGGATATTCTGGCACGTATGGTGCGCTGGCAGCTTGCAAAGAAGCAGCAGGGCACGCACAAGTCCAAAGGCCGTTCGGAAGTATCCCGTACCGGTTCTAAGATGTACAAGCAGAAGGGTACGGGCCGCGCCCGCCACCACTCCGCTCGCGCGCCTCAGTTCCGCGGCGGTGGTAAGGCTCACGGTCCGGTTGTTCGCAGCCATGAGCATGATCTTCCCAAGAAGGTTCGCGCTCTTGCTTTGCGTCACGCTCTTTCTGCCAAGTTCAAGGCGGAAGACCTGATCATCATCGATCAGCTGGTGGCAAGTGAAGCCAAGACCAAGGCTGTTGCTGCTACGTTTGAGACGCTTGGCCTTAACAACGCGCTCGTGATTGGCGGCGCGGAGTTGGACAGCAATTTCAAGCTCGCTGCTCAGAACATCCCGAACATCGACGTTCTGCCGGTTCAGGGCATCAACGTTTACGACATCCTGCGTCGCGGCAAGCTCGTGCTTTCCAAGGCTGCGGTTGAAGCTCTGGAGGAGCGGTTCAAATGACCGATATTCGCCACTATGACGTGATCGTTTCTCCTTCGATCACGGAAAAGTCGACGCTGGTATCTGAGCAGAACCAGGTTGTCTTCAACGTTGCCAAGGGTGCATCCAAGCCGGAAATCAAGGCTGCGGTCGAGGCTCTCTTCGGTGTGAAGGTCAAGGCTGTCAATACGCTGGTCCGCAAGGGCAAGGTAAAGCGTTTCCGCGGCTTCATCGGCAAGCAGAAGGACGTCAAAAAGGCTGTCGTTACGCTTGCTGAAGGTCAGTCGATCGACGTGTCGACGGGCATCTGAGTAGGGAACTAGAACAATGGCATTGAAAAGTTTCAACCCAACGACACCGAGCCAGCGTCAGCTGGTCATTGTCGACCGTTCCGGTCTCCACAAAGGCAAGCCTGTCAAAGCATTGACGGAAGGTCTTTCCAAGAGCGGTGGTCGTAACAACCTCGGTCGTATTACTGCTCGCTTTATCGGCGGCGGTCACAAGCGCACCTATCGTATCATCGACTTCAAGCGTCGTAAGTTTGATGTTGAAGGTACGGTCGAGCGTCTGGAATATGACCCCAACCGTTCTGCCTTCATTGCGCTGGTCACCTACGCAGATGGGGAGCAGGCGTACATCCTGGCGCCTCAGCGCCTTGCTGCAGGTGACAAGGTGATCTCGTCCGACAAGGCTGTCGACGTCAAGCCTGGCAACACTATGCCTCTGCAGTACATCCCGGTCGGTTCCATTCTTCATAACGTGGAAATGAAGCCTGCGAAGGGTGGCCAGATTGCGCGTGCAGCTGGTACTTATGTGCAGCTCGTTGGTCGTGACGCCGGAATGGCCATTCTGCGTCTGAACTCTGGCGAACAGCGTCTGGTCCCGGGCAGCTGCCTTGCTACAGTTGGTGCCGTTTCCAATCCGGATCACGGCAATATCAACGATGGTAAGGCCGGTCGTACCCGTTGGCGTGGTAAGACACCGCATAACCGTGGTGTTGTCATGAACCCGGTTGATCACCCGCACGGCGGTGGTGAAGGTCGTACCTCTGGTGGTCGTCATCCTGTGACGCCTTGGGGTAAGCCGACGAAGGGTAAGCGTACCCGTTCGAACAAGGCGACCGACAAGTTCATCATGCGTTCGCGCCATCAGCGTAAGAAGTAAGAGAAGGAAGTCAGCAAGTGGCTCGTTCAGTTTGGAAAGGTCCGTTCGTTGACGGCTATCTTCTCAAGAAGGCTGAGAAGGTACGCGAAAGCGGCCGTAGCGAAGTAATCAAGATCTGGAGCCGTCGCTCCACGATCCTCCCTCAGTTCGTTGGTCTGACGTTTGGCGTCTACAACGGCAACAAGCATGTACCGGTCAGCGTCAACGAAGACATGGTCGGTCATAAGTTCGGTGAATTCTCTCCGACCCGGACCTATTACGGTCATGGTGCGGACAAGAAGGCAAAGAGGAAGTAATCATGGCGAAGGCAAAGACCGAACGCCGGCTGAAGGATAACGAAGCGCAGGCAGTTGCCCGTACGCTTCGCGTCAGCCCGCAGAAGCTTAACCTGGTTGCCGCCATGATCCGTGGCAAGAAGGTTGAACGCGCTTTGGCAGAACTCGAGTTCTCCCGTAAGCGTATTGCCGGTGCGGTGAAGAAGACTCTTGAGTCTGCTATCGCCAATGCCGAAAACAACCATGACCTCGATGTCGATGCTCTGATCGTCGCCGAAGCCTATGTTGGTAAGTCGATCACCATGAAGCGTTTCCACGCTCGTGGCCGTGGTCGTGCATCCCGCATCGAAAAGCCTTTTGCGCATCTCACCATTGTGGTGCGCGAAGTCGAGGAAAAAGGGGAGGCCGCATAATGGGTCAGAAAATTAATCCAATCGGCTTCCGCCTTGGCATCAACCGCACTTGGGATAGCCGCTGGTTCGCCGATAATGCTGAATACGGTCAGCTGCTTCACGAAGATCTGAAGATCCGTGCATATCTCATGCAGGAATTGAAGCAGGCCGGTATTGCGAAAGTGGTTATCGAGCGTCCGCACAAGAAGTGCCGCGTCACGATCCATTCCGCTCGTCCGGGCTTGATCATCGGCAAGAAGGGTGCAGACATCGAAAAGCTCCGCAAGAAGCTTTCGGACATGACCTCTTCCGAGACACACCTCAACATTGTTGAAGTGCGTAAGCCTGAAGTTGATGCGACGCTGGTTGCCCAGTCTATTGCACAGCAGCTTGAGCGTCGTGTTGCTTTCCGTCGTGCAATGAAGCGTGCAGTTCAGTCTGCAATGCGTCTTGGCGCCGAAGGCATCAAGATCACCTGCGCAGGTCGTCTCGGCGGTGCGGAAATTGCTCGTACGGAATGGTACCGTGAAGGTCGCGTTCCGCTTCATACGCTGCGTGCGGACATTGACTACGGCACTGCAGAAGCTGAAACAGCTTTCGGCATTTGCGGTATCAAGGTCTGGATCTTCAAGGGCGAAATCCTTGAGCACGATCCGATGGCTTCCGAACGCCGCGCACTCGAAGGCGATGCTCAGGGTCCGGCTAGCCGTGACCGCGATCGTCGTCGCGAAAACGCTTGATTAGCGCTGGCGAAAGATAAGCTCGGAGAATAAGAAAATGTTGCAGCCAAAGCGTACCAAGTATCGCAAGCAGTTCAAAGGTCGCATCAAGGGTGTGGCCAAGGGCGGCTTCGACCTGGCTTTCGGTGAATTCGGTCTGAAGGCACAAGAGCCAAACCGCGTTAACGCACGTGAAATCGAAGCGGCTCGCCGCGCGATCACGCGTTACATGAAGCGCGCGGGTCGCGTGTGGATCCGCGTATTCCCTGATACTCCGGTTACGGCCAAGCCGACCGAAGTGCGTATGGGTAAGGGCAAGGGTTCCGTCGAGTACTGGGCTTGCAAGGTCAAGCCCGGCCGTATGATGTTCGAAATCGATGGTGTTTCCGAGGAAATTGCACGCGAGGCGCTTCGTCTCGGCGCTGCCAAGCTCTCGGTCAAGACGCGCTTTGTACAGCGCATCGCAGAGTAAGGGGTGAGGCACATGAAAGCCGAAGACGTTCGCGGCCTCACGGCCGACCAGCTTAAGGATAAGCTTGCGGAGTTGAAGAAGGAGCAGTTCAATCTGCGCTTTCAGAAGGCAACCGGGCAGCTGGAAAAATCCTCGCGCATCAACGAAGTTCGTAAGGACATCGCTCGCGTAAAAACCATTGCCCGCCAGAAGGCGGCAGAAGCAAAGGCCTAAGGGAAGAATAATATGCCGAAGCGCATTCTGCAGGGCGTCGTGGTCAGCGACAAGAACGATAAGACCGTAGTAGTCCGGGTTGAGCGTCGTTTCGCTCACCCGCTGCTCCAGAAGACGGTCCGTCGTTCCAAGAAGTACAAGGCTCACGACGAGAATAATCAGTACAAGATTGGTGATGTGGTCTCCATTCAGGAGTGTGCACCAATCTCGAAGGACAAGTGCTGGACGGTTATCTCCGCCCACGCTTAATTTGCAGTAATCTGCGGTAGGCTCTTGTGTCTTCCGCAGAATTCTGTATGAAGCAGCGCATTGGCGCTGAACGCCCGTTCGCGGGCGTTCTTTTTGCTTTGCAGCGCAGGGTAGGTCCTAACCTGGGAAACCACCTTGGCAAGATCCAATCCCGCGCGAAAACATGTATGTCATTGAGCTGGAAAAGGGGGCTTCTGCCCAACCGTTCCAGTCATTACAAGAAGGCGACCTGACATGATTCAGATGCAAACAAACCTCGACGTTGCCGATAATTCCGGCGCGCGTCGTGTCATGTGCATCAAGGTGCTGGGCGGCTCAAAGCGTAAATATGCTTCTGTCGGCGATATCATCGTCGTTTCCATCAAGGAAGCTATTCCGCGCGGCCGCGTTAAGAAGGGCGACGTTATGAAAGCCGTCGTTGTTCGCACCGCCAAGGACATCCGCCGTCCGGACGGCAGCGTGATCCGCTTTGATAACAATGCGGCTGTCCTCATCGATAACAAGAAAGAGCCGATCGGCACCCGTATCTTCGGACCGGTTCCGCGTGAACTTCGCGCCAAGAACCACATGAAGATCATCTCGCTGGCTCCGGAAGTACTCTAAGGGAGCGGATAGAGATGCAAAAGATTCGTAAGGGCGACAACGTCGTCGTTCTCACCGGTAAGGACAAGGGTCGTACTGGTGAAGTTATCCAGGTGATGCCGAAGGAAGATCGCGCGCTTGTTCGCGGCGTTAACGTCGTAAAGCGCCATCAGCGTCAGACTCAGACGCAGGAAGCTGGCATCATCAACAAGGAAGCGCCGATCCATCTGTCCAACATTGCGATTGTTGCGAAAGACGGTAAGCCGACTCGCGTTGGCTTCTCCGTGGTCGACGGCAAGAAGGTCCGTGTGGCCAAGCGTACGGGAGATGTGATCGATGGCTGAGGCAAAGTACGAGCCGCGTCTCAAGGTTGAGTATGTTTCTCGCATTCGCGCTGCGATGCAGGAGCAGTTCTCCTACGCCAACGAGATGCAGATTCCGAAGATCGACAAGATCGTCATCAACATGGGCGTGGGTGAGGCAACTGCCGATTCCAAGAAGCCCACGGTTGCGGCGGCAGATCTTGCTGCTATCGCCGGCCAGAAGCCGGTTGTAACGCGCGCCCGCAATTCGATTGCTGGCTTCAAGGTGCGTGAAGGTATGCCGATCGGCGCAAAGGTAACCCTTCGCGGCGCCCGCATGTATGAATTCCTGGATCGTCTGGTCAACATCGCGCTGCCGCGCGTTCGCGACTTCCGCGGCCTGAATCCGAAGAGCTTTGACGGCCGTGGTAACTTCGCCATGGGCATCAAGGAACACATCGTGTTCCCTGAGATCAACTACGATAAGGTTGATCAGATGTGGGGCATGGACATCATCGTTTGCACGACGGCAAGCACGGACGACGAAGCACGGGCTCTCTTGAAAGAGTTCAACTTCCCGTTCCGTCAGTAACCGTAACGACGAGCGTAGAAAAGGAACTCGATATGGCGAAGACAAGCGCAATCGAAAAGAACAAGCGCCGCCGCAAGACGGTCGCCAATCAGGCAGCAAAGCGTGCTGCGCTGAAGGCGGTCATCATGAACCAGGAACTTCCGATCGAAGATCGCTTCAAGGCTACCTTGAAGCTCGCTTCGCTTCCGCGTGATGGTTCTAAAACTCGTATTCGCAATCGCTGCGAAGTCACCGGTCGTCCGCGTGCCTTCTACCGCAAGCTCAAGATGTCCCGTATCGCTCTGCGCGAACTGGGCAACCTGGGCAAGGTGCCCGGCGTAGTGAAGTCCAGCTGGTAAGGAGACGGTTGAGATGACCATGACTGATCCTCTGGGCGATATGCTCACACGCATCCGCAATGGCGCCGCACGCCGCAAGTCCACCGTTACGACGCCTGCTTCCAAGCTGCGCGCTCGCGTTTTGGACGTTCTGCAGGCTGAAGGTTACATTCGCGGTTACTCTCAGGTTGACCACGGTAACGGCAAGTCCGAGATCGAGATCGAGCTGAAGTATTACGAAGGCGCTTCGGTTATTCGCGAGATTGGCCGAGTTTCCAAGCCGGGCCGCCGAGTATACGTCTCGGTTAAGTCCATTCCGCAGGTCGCGAACGGCCTCGGCATTACGATCCTTTCGACTCCGAAGGGCGTGATGGCCGATCATCAGGCGCGCGAACAGAACGTTGGTGGCGAGGTTCTCTGCTCGGTCTTCTAAGGCCAGGCAGGAAACCCTAGCGAACAGACAGGATTGAATAATGTCTCGTATCGGTAAAAAGCCCGTTCCGGTTCCTGCAGGTGTGACGGCCTCTGTCGAAGGACAGAAGGTGACTGCAAAGGGTCCGAAGGGTGAGCTCGTCTTCGTGGCGAATGACGAAGTTAAGCTTTCCTTGGAAGACAATGCTGTGTCGGTAGCACCGATCAGCAACACGAAGGATGCTCGCGCAAAGTGGGGCATGTCCCGCACGATGATCGAGAATATCTTCCGTGGTGTTAAGGATGGCTTTGAGCGTAAGCTCGAAATCAATGGCGTTGGTTATCGCGCCTCCATGCAGGGCAAGAACCTTCAGCTGGCTCTTGGTTTCTCGCATGACGTGATCTATGAGCCGCCGCAGGGCATCACCATTGCTGTGCCGAAGCCGACGGAAATCGTCGTCACCGGTATCAATAAGCAGCAGGTCGGTCAGGTAGCCGCGGAGATCCGCGAGTACCGTGGTCCGGAGCCCTACAAGGGCAAAGGCGTCAAGTACGCCGAGGAACGGATCGTCCGCAAGGAAGGCAAGAAGAAGTAAGGTTGACGCGAAATGGCTAGCAGGAAAGAAGCACTTGCAAAGCGCGCGAGCCGTGTACGCCGCCAGATCAAGGCGGTTGCCAATGGCCGCCCGCGTCTGTCGGTTCATCGCTCGTCGAAGAACATCTACGCCCAGGTCATTGATGACGTGGCAGGTCGCACGCTCGCGGCTGCGTCCACGCTTGATGGTGGCCTCCGCACCGCTCTGAAGACGGGTGCGGACACAGCGGCTGCCGCTGCAGTTGGCAAGCTCGTTGCGGAGCGCGCCGTCGCTGCCGGTGTGAAGGAAGTCGTGTTTGATCGCGGCGCGTTCCTTTATCACGGCCGCGTGAAGGCTCTTGCAGAGGCTGCCCGCGAAGGCGGGTTGTCCTTCTAAAAAACTTAATGCTCGGTCTTTTCAGGCCGGGCATTTTGGCCTATGAGGCCGATCATCGTCGGCCGGTCAGATGCTCTTGAGGCTATCTGGTCGGCTTTTTGAAGTCTGCCGTTTGTACCGGAAAAGAAAAAGGAACAGGAAAATGGCACAGGATAAGAGAGGCTCGCGCGAAGAACGTCAGGGCCGCGAAGAGCGCGACAGCGAGTTTGTTGATAAGCTGGTTGCGATCAATCGCGTAGCGAAGGTTGTTAAGGGTGGTCGCCGTTTCGGTTTTGCCGCTCTCGTCGTCGTTGGCGATCAGAAGGGCCGCGTTGGCTTTGGTCATGGCAAGGCTCGTGAAGTTCCGGAAGCGATTCGCAAGGCGACGGAAGCTGCCAAGCGCGACCTGATTTTCGTACCTCTGCGCGATGGCCGTACGCTTCATCACGACGTCAACGGCCGCCACGGCGCGGGCAAGGTTCTTCTGCGTTCGGCGAAGGCTGGTACCGGTATCATCGCTGGTGGTCCGATGCGTGCTGTGTTCGAAACGCTTGGCGTTCATGACGTCGTTGCGAAGTCCACTGGCTCGTCCAACCCCTACAACATGGTTCGCGCAACTTTTGATGCGCTGAAGCATCAGGTGCATCCGAAGGACATCGCAGCTCAGCGCGGCATCAAGTATGCAACGTTGCAGGCGCGCCGTGCCGCTTCCGGCAATGCATCGGAAGAATAAGGAGCTATACTGATGGCCAACGAAACCAAGAAGACGGTTACGGTCGAGCAGATCGGTAGCCCCATTCGCCGTCCGGCTGTTCAGCGTCAGACGCTGATCGGCCTGGGTCTGAACAAGATGCACCGGGTTCGCACTCTGGAAGATACTCCAGCAGTTCGTGGTATGATCCGGTCTGTCCAGCATCTCGTTCGCGTCGTCGACGAGAAGTGAGACGGGAGATAAATCCATGAAACTGAATGAAATCAAAGATAACGAAGGCGCAAGCAAGGATCGTATCCGCGTTGGTCGCGGTATCGGTTCCGGCAAGGGCAAGACTGGCGGTCGCGGCGTAAAGGGTCAGAAGGCTCGTTCTGGCGTAGCGATCAACGGTTTCGAAGGCGGTCAGATGCCTATCTACCGTCGTCTTCCGAAGCGCGGCTTCAACAACATTTTCTCTTCTGACTTTGTTGTTGTTTCCCTGGGTCGGATTCAGGCTGCGATCGATGCCAAGAAGCTCGACGCTTCTGCAACGATCGATGCGGCTTCGCTCAAGGCTGCGGGCGTTATCCGTCGCGTTAAGGATGGTGTGCGCGTGCTTGCTGATGGTGAGCTTTCCGCAAAGGTAACGATTGAAGTTGCTGGCGCTTCGAAGGCTGCTGTCGAAAAGATCGAGAAGGCTGGTGGTTCCATCAAGCTTCTCGCTGCAGCGGCAGCTGAATAAGATGTAAACAATCGCCCGGGGTGCTTCACACCGGGCGATTTTGCTCCCATATGTGGGCCTCGCGACCCGGCAGGATTCGGCGAGTAAGCCGGGAACAACGGAATTGGGGGAGGGGCCATGGGTGTCCAGAGCTGTCCAGCTCCCGTTCTGAATAGGAATAGAGACTGCTTTCCAGCCAGTGTGCTTAACAGCCTGGCGGATTAGTCAGGCGGAGATAGGCATGGCATCTGCAGCAGAGCAACTGGCCTCGAATCTAAATTTTTCTACCTTTTCCAAGGCGACCGACCTCAAGAAGCGGCTGTGGTTTACATTGGCTGCGCTTCTTGTGTATCGCTTGGGTACGCATATTCCGCTTCCGGGATTGAATCCTGAGGCATATGCACAAGCGTTTCGCGGCCAGGCTGGGGGTATTCTCGGTCTTTTCAATATGTTTGCCGGTGGCGCTGTACAGCGTATGGCGATATTCGCGCTCGGCATCATGCCATACATTTCTGCATCGATTATCGTGCAGTTGATGACCTCTGTCGTTCCATCGCTTGAGAATCTCAAGAAGGAAGGTGAGCAGGGGCGCAAGATCATCAATCAGTATACCCGCTACGGCACTGTGTTGCTGGGAACGCTGCAGGCTTACGGTATTGCCGTCGGTCTTGAGGGCGGAAACGGCATCGTGTTGGATCCGGGTATCTTCTTCCGAATTTCGACTGTTGTGACTTTGCTTGGCGGAACCATGTTCCTGATGTGGTTGGGTGAGCAGATTACGTCGCGTGGCATTGGCAATGGGATCTCGCTGATCATCTTCGCGGGTATCGCCGCCGGTCTGCCGACAGCTTTGGCAGGTACACTGGAACTTGGTCGGACAGGCGCTCTGTCCACGGCCCTAATTCTCACAGTTGTGGTTGTTGCCATTGGCGTGATCGCACTGATTGTTTTCGTAGAGCGCGCGCAGCGCCGTCTCCTCATTCAGTATCCGAAGCGTCAGGTCGGGAACAGAATGTTCCAAGGTGACACGTCGCACCTGCCTCTGAAGCTCAACACGGCTGGCGTTATTCCCGCTATCTTCGCATCGTCACTGTTGCTTTTGCCAGCTACCGCAGCTGGTTTTGCAGGCAACACCAATCTCCCGGCCTGGGCGACGGCAGTGATTGCTTCGCTTCAGCATGGTCAGCCGCTGTTCATGCTTTTCTACGGTCTGTTGATTGCGTTCTTCGCCTTCTTCTACACGGCGATCGTGTTCAATCCGAAGGACACGGCAGACAATCTGAAAAAGCACGGTGGATTTATCCCCGGTATCCGCCCGGGTGAGCGGACCGCCGAGTACATCGATTATGTACTGACACGCATCACCGTTGTCGGAGCAATCTATCTGGTGTTTGTGTGCATTCTGCCTGAAACGCTCATCGCGCGTACTGGTATCCCATTAGCCCTTGGTGGTACTTCGCTTTTGATCGTAGTCAGTGTAACGCTTGATACCGTGGCTCAGATTCAGGGTCATCTGATTGCCCAACAGTATGAGGGGCTGATCAAGAAGTCGAAGTTGCGTGGAGGAAAGAGGGGACGATGAGACTGATCTTTTTGGGGCCGCCGGGTGCAGGTAAAGGCACCCAGGCCAAGCGCTTGACCGAGAAGTACGGTATTCCTCAGCTTTCCACGGGGGATATGTTGCGTGCTGCGGTGAAGGCCGAGACGGATGTTGGCAAGCGCGCCAAGGCGGTTATGGATGCCGGCGGATTGGTGTCGGATGACATTGTGAATCAGATCGTCTCTGACCGGATTCAGGAAGCTGACTGTGTGAAGGGTTTCATCCTGGATGGTTACCCGCGGACGGTGCCTCAAGCCAAGGCGCTGGCCGATAATCTGAAGAGCCTTGGTTTGCAGCTGGATGCAGTCATCGAGTTGAAGGTCGATGAGGACGCCTTGGTTCGCCGTATCGAATCACGCGTGGCGGAAACGCTGGCTGCGGGTGGTACCGTCAGGTCGGATGATAATCCGGAGGCTTTCCGTAAGCGTCTTTCGGAATATCGGGAGAAGACCGCGCCGCTTTCTCAGCATTATGCTGGAACGGGTGAATTGGTGACTGTCGACGGTATGGCAGACGTTGACGCTGTGACTGCGTCAATTGAAAATGTGTTGGAGAAGGCTTCCGCCTGATGCGGATGGGAGCCTGTCCTAAAGAATCTTAATGGGCCCGGTTGCTTTTTTTGATCGATTCCATTAAACACCGCGCCAACTCGCGACATTTGCTAGCGATCGGCGCGGATTTCTAACGGAAGTCCGTATCGGTCGCTTTGACTTGTATCGGATGAGATATGAACTGGCGGCCGTCTCTGGCTGCTCTCAAAGTAAAGTACCACTTGCCGGACGGCAACTGGAACGCAAGGAGAATAGGCGTGGCACGTATCGCTGGCGTCAACATCCCGACTGCGAAGCGCGTTGTTATTGCGCTGACCTATATTCACGGGATCGGCCCGAAGTTTGCACAAGAAATCATCGAGAAGGTCGGTATTCCTGCTGACCGTCGCGTTCATCAGCTGACGGACGCTGAAGTTCTTCAGATTCGCGAAACCATCGACCGTGATTACCAGGTCGAGGGTGATCTTCGTCGTGAGACGGCGATGAACATCAAGCGTTTGATGGACCTCGGCTGCTATCGCGGGCTGCGCCATCGTCGTGGCCTGCCGGTTCGCGGTCAGCGCACGCACACCAATGCCCGCACCCGTAAGGGTCCGGCAAAGGCGATTGCTGGTAAGAAGAAGTAATTTTCGGCTATGCCGGAAATTGGAGGCTGGCGAGAATATCGCGAGCCTCCTTTTTGAGTTTGGGGCGTCTTGCTCCGGTGGAGCCGCTGGTATTACGGCGGTGACGATATCAACGAAAGGGATACAATGGCCAAGGAAGCCACACGCGTACGCCGTCGCGAACGCAAAAATATCACGTCTGGCGTCGCACACGTCAATTCGACGTTCAACAACACGATGATCACCATCACCGATGCCCAGGGCAATGCAATTGCCTGGTCTTCTGCTGGTGCGAAGGGTTTCAAGGGCTCGCGTAAGTCCACGCCGTTTGCTGCGCAGATCGCTGCTGAAGATTGCGCCAAGAAGGCTCAGGAACACGGCATGAAGTCGCTGGAAGTTGAAGTTTGCGGTCCTGGCTCCGGTCGTGAATCTGCGCTTCGCGCCCTGCAGGCTGCTGGTTTCATGATTACATCCATTCGCGATGTGACGCCGATCCCGCACAACGGCTGCCGCCCGCGTAAGAAGCGTCGCGTCTAATTGGCGTGCTGAGGCGGATCATGTCGATGATGTGCCTCGCTTGAAATTCGTGTGACGCCGCCTTACCCCGGTTTCGAGGTTTGGCGGCTTTGCCGTAACGCCTTAGAGTTCTCTAGGCGCTTCTCATGCTCGGTTGCCACGATTGAATAGTGGCAGCGAACGGAAGGTTTGAAACATATGATCCAGAAGAACTGGCAGGAACTGATCAAGCCGAACAAGGTGGAGTTTACCTCCTCCGGTCGCACCAAGGCTACGCTCGTTGCGGAGCCGCTGGAACGCGGTTTTGGTTTGACGCTCGGGAACGCGTTGCGCCGCGTTCTTTTGTCGTCGTTGCGCGGCGCTGCTGTTACGGCAGTGCAGATCGACGGCGTTCTGCACGAATTCTCTTCCATTCCAGGCGTTCGTGAGGACGTTACGGATATCGTGCTGAACATCAAGGAAATCGCCATCAAGATGGATGGTGATGATGCCAAGCGCATGGTCGTGCGCAAGCAGGGTCCTGGTGCGGTCAAGGCTGGTGATATCCAGACCGTTGGCGACATCGAAATCCTGAACCCTGACCATGTGATTTGCACGCTTGATGAAGGCGCCGAGATTCGCATGGAATTCACGGTCAACAACGGCAAGGGCTATGTTCCTGCCGAGCGTAACCGTGCAGAAGATGCTCCGATTGGTCTTATCCCGGTCGACAGCCTCTATTCTCCGGTCAAGAAAGTGTCCTACAAGGTGGAAAACACCCGTGAAGGTCAGGTTCTCGACTACGACAAGCTGACCATGACCATCGAAACCGATGGTTCGGTCACGGGTGAAGATGCCGTTGCCTTCGCCGCACGCATTCTTCAGGACCAGCTGTCGGTCTTCGTCAACTTCGACGAGCCGCAGAAGGAAGCAGAAGAAGAAGCCGTAACTGAACTCGCGTTCAATCCGGCGCTTCTCAAGAAAGTGGACGAGTTGGAGCTTTCCGTTCGTTCCGCGAACTGCCTGAAGAACGACAACATCGTTTACATCGGCGATCTCATCCAGAAGACCGAGGCGGAAATGCTGCGCACGCCGAACTTCGGTCGCAAGTCGCTGAACGAGATCAAGGAAGTTCTTGCTTCCATGGGCCTGCATCTGGGTATGGAAGTTCCAGCCTGGCCGCCGGAAAACATCGAAGATCTCGCAAAGCGCTACGAAGATCAGTACTAACCCGCAAGCATTTCCGGGCGGGGCACCGCGCTCCGCCGCTGGAAATGGATAGCACGTTTAAACTGCAGGCGGATGTCTGCAAGTAAAGGAGACACGAGATGCGTCACCAGAATTCCGGTCGCAAGCTCAACCGTACCGCCAGCCACCGCAAGGCAATGTTTGCCAACATGGCTGCTTCGCTCATCACGCATGAGCAGATTGTAACGACCCTGCCGAAGGCTAAGGACCTCCGTCCGATCGTCGAGAAGCTGGTTACTCTTGGCAAGCGCGGCGACCTGCACGCTCGTCGTCAGGCGATCTCGCAGATCAAGGATCAGGACGCTGTTCGCAAGCTGTTTGATGCCATTGCAACACGTTACGCTTCGCGTAACGGTGGCTACCTGCGCATCATGAAGGCTGGCTTCCGTCAGGGCGATAATGCTCCGCTGGCCGTGATCGAATTTGTCGAGCGCGACGTTGATGCCAAGGGTGCAGCCGACAAGGCTCGCGTTGCTGCCGAGGCTGCTGCTGCAGAAGCTGCATAATCAGCTTCATCCAGCGATTTAACTGACGAAAAGGCCGGGCGACTTCT
>NZ_JBHUEQ010000021.1:0-70867 GCF_042680945.1 Affinirhizobium helianthi
GCAAAACCGCTTCTAGCGGTTCAAGCGCAGCGTTTCAAACCTCCACCTCTGGTGGAGGTTATGACTTTTCAGGTTAGGCTGCTGGCCGATCAGTCGGCGCAGACGCGGACGCGATAGGCATCGCCCCAATCGTTTTCGCGCCATTCAAAGTGGCAGCGAGCCGGAGGCGGCGCACGGTAATAGCTGCGCTCGTAATAGATGCGGCGCGGTGGAGGCGGCGGTGGCGGATCGATGTAGACCGGTCCTTCATAAACCGGGCCACGCGGCAGGGAGGCGATGGCGCCACCGATCAGCCCGCCGACAAGCCCGCCGGCCAGTCCAGCGGCAAAATCATCGCGCGCCTCTGCTGCGGGTGCAGTGGCAACCAGTGCGCTTGTCAGCGAAACCGCAACAAGACCCGCAGTGATGGTTTTCCTCAGTACGGTCATAGCTCTATTCCTTTCACCCAGGAGGGCACGACAAGGATCTTCTTCCTCAATGAGGGCAGATTAATGGAAGAAACCTGAGCGGAGTCTGAACGGATGTTCAGCCCGACAAAGCCTCCGGTTGCCCGATTATCATTTTTTGGGTTCGAAGAGTAGAAGTGGGGCCGCTTCAAGTTAAAATAACGGCAATAATATGAATGACAGAATCATGTGTGGTGACATTCGCTTCAGGATGCTTTTCCTTGGGCCAATGGTTCATGACTTGATTCGATATAACCTTATTTAAGAAAATTGAGCTATGTCTCATTGAGCAAAGATGCGCGGGCGGAGCAATTGCAGGAATGGATTTGACGAGCGACGGCGCACTTCTGCAACGAGCCTGCCAGCGCATAGGTGATCTTGCCGTTCCTGCCTGCATCAAGGATGGTGGCCTGCGTTATGTGGTCGTCAACGCTGCCTATGCCCGGCTGCATGGCCTGGAGGCAGAACGGTTTCCCGGCAAGCGTGCCGATGAAATCGACGGCCTTCGCGAGCATGATCTCTTCAGGGACAAGCAGAACCGCGCGCTCGTTTTCGGCACGGATGAAAGCGTTGAGTTGCGTGACGAACGGGGGCGGCTGCTTCATGATATCCGCATCGAACGCTTTATCTCGCAGGATGACGATCCCTACCTGTTCGTACTGTTCGAACCCCACGCAATCGATATGGAGGCCCAGGCAAGGGCAGAGTTCGATTTCAGAAGCTTCGGCCCTGTCCTCGATCTTCTCGACACCGGTATCGGCATCTTCGACGCGAATGATCGGCTCATTCATTATAATGATCGGCTGACTGCGCATTACGCCGCCTTCGGTGCAACCCTCTATCCCGGCAAGGCGCTGTCAGACCTCGTGAAACAGGCTTATGGCAATGCGCCCGCCGACATGGCCAGCACGGCACCGCCCGATGGGGTCTGGGTGGATGCGGCAGAAGAGAGGATGAAGATTTTCCAGCAGCCCATCTGGCATGCGGTCGAGCCCATGCCGGACGGTCGCTGGGTGCGCAGCGTCAACAAAAGGCTGGATAACGGCTGGCTGATGATGTTGCGCCAGGACGTGACCAACGAAAAAATTCAGGAAATGCGCATTGGCAAGGAAGTTGAGGAGGCGCAGATCTTTCGCGCCGCCTTTGAAGAGCTTCCGGTCGCGGTTTTCCTGCGCGACAACCAGCTTCGCCTGACCTATGCGAATGCGGCCTATGGTGCCATGCATTCAAAGCCGCGCGAAGAGTATCTGGGGCTGACTGCGGCGGACATGTTCCCCGAGCATGGTGAATGTTATTCCGCGCAAAGCCAGCAGCTTATTGAGCATGGCGGCTATATCGAGGCGGAGGACGACGTCCTGATGCCGGATGGCAGCAGGATGTCTGCCATCGTGCGTATCCGGCGCATTTCCTCGCCGGCAGGGGAGCGTTATCTCGTCGGCTCCATCACCGATGTCTCGCTGGTGCGTGCTGCACAGCGCGAGGCGGAACGGCTGCATGAAGAATTGAAGGCCATTCTTCAGGCTCTTCCGGTGGGCGTCGCCATTATGGATCGCGACCTTCGCCTGGAATACGTCAACTGGACGCTCAACGAGTTCTGGCGTGCCGAAGGTGAGGAACACCGTGACTGGACGGGTGAGCTTTATGAGGATTTCCTGCGTTTCAATCTCGGCCGCGGGGTCTATGGCGATACCAGTTTCGATGAGTTGCTGAAGCAGCGGCTGGAGCTGTTGCTTCAGCCTGGCGAAATTCCGCATTTCGAGCTGGCTAACCTTGCCGGGCGGCGCATTCTTGTCGATCGGTCGCATGTCGGCAATGGCAAGATCCTTTTCACCTGTGTCGATATTACGGGTATCCGCAAGCGCGAACAGGAAGTGCAGGAGGCCCGCGCGGCACTCGATCGTCACGCCGCCCTCATGCAGACGGCCACCAGCGCCATGTCGCAGGGATTGATGATCATGCAGGGCGAGGAAATCGCCTTCTGCAATGATGCTGTGGCAGACCTTCTGGAACTGCCGGCGGACATTTTGCAAAACGGCCAGCCATGGCGTGCGGTGCTCGATGCGCTCGCGAACCGTGGAGACATTCGCAACCCGGAGAAAGTCCTGGCGGAAGGTGAGGCCTGGCGCGTCAGTGACACGCAGGAACCGGCTCGTTTCATGGCATATGTGGGCGGGGCGCGCTTTGTCGATGTCGAGGTGAAGAAGAGCGGTGACGAACAGTTTCTGGCCGTTTTCACCGATGTGACCGATGCGCGCCAGCGTGAGCTTGAACTGCAGCGCCTGTTGGAGCGCGCGAAGGCTGCCGACAAGGCAAAATCGGAATTTCTGGCCAATATGAGCCATGAAATCCGCACTCCCATGAACGGCGTTCTGGGCATGGCGGAGCTTCTGTCGAAATCCAGTCTCGATACCAAGCAAAAGACCTTTACGGAGATCATCGTCAAATCCGGCAAGGCGCTGATGACGATCATCAACGATATTCTGGATTTCTCGAAGATCGATGCGGGGCAGATGACGCTTCGCAAGGTCGCCTTTGATCCGGGCGATGCCATCGAAGATGTCGCCACGCTGCTGTCGTCCTCTGCGGCAGAGAAGGACATCGAACTGATCGTGCGCGTGGCTGGCCCCAGCCCGCGTGTGGTTGGCGATGCGGGCCGTTTCCGTCAGATCGTCACCAATCTGCTTGGCAATTCGATCAAGTTCACCGAGACAGGCCATATCCTGATCGAGCTGAGTGTGCAGGAGAAGCCGGAGGGCAAGGCGGAAGTCACTCTGCGCGTCACGGATACCGGGATTGGCATTCCCGCCGATCAGTTGGAGCGGATTTTCGACAAGTTCTCGCAGGTGGATGGATCATCCACCCGTCGCCATGAAGGAACGGGGCTTGGGCTGGCGATTACCGCGGGCCTGGTCGAGATTTTCGGCGGCACAATCGATGTGTCCAGCCAGTCCGGCAAGGGATCGGTTTTCACAGTGGTTCTCCCCTTCGAGAAGGTGTCGGATCAGCAGATCTCGGTGTCCGCGCCCTCAAGCCTGCGCAATGCCAAGGTGCTGGTTATCGACGACAATTACGTCAACCGGGAGATTCTCTCGGAGCAGTTGTTTCTCTGGGGTTTTGATGGCGTTGCCGCCAAGGATGGCCCGGAAGGACTGGCTGTTTTGCGCGCGGCGGCGCAACTGGGTGTCAAAGTCGATGCCGTCATTCTCGATTACCAGATGCCGCAGATGAACGGTCATGCGGTCGCGACAGCCATTCGCAACGATCCGCAGCTGCGCGATGTGCCAATCATCTTCCTCACATCCATGGATACGACCAGCGGTGAGGGTGCCGCCGAGCATCTGGATATTCAGGCGCATCTGATGAAGCCGGTACGCGGCCAATTGCTGCGGAAAGCTTTGGTGGAGGTCATCCGCAATGCGCGCCGTGAGCAGCGCGGACTGGAGGAGATGCCTGTAGCGCCGAGAGCGCCGATCTCCCGACCGGCGAAAACTGTTCATGCTGTGCCGGAGGCAGAGCAACCGCCGTCCGCTCTCGATATTCTCGTCGCCGAGGATAATGAGGTGAACCAGATCGTGTTTACCCAGATCCTGCAATCGCTCGATGTGAGCTTCCGCATCGTCGAAAACGGTGCCGCAGCGGTCGCAGCCTGGCAGCAGCAGCAACCCCGCCTCATCCTCATGGATGTATCCATGCCAGTGATGAACGGGCACAAGGCGACCCGGCGCATTCGCGAACTGGAGCGCAGCTTCGGCGGCCATGTGCCGATTGTCGGCGTTACGGCTCATGCGCTGGAAAGCGATCGCGACCTGTGCTTCGCGGCGGGCATGGATGATTATCTGTCCAAGCCGATAAGCCCGGAGCTTCTTGCTGGCAAAATCCGCGAATGGCTGCCTTTGCGTCGGTCTTCCGGCCAATCCCTGTTGTGAGGGGCGCGCGGTTTCGCGATCAGGTTTCCCTGGTGCCGCACAGCATTTCGCGTTTGCCGGCAAACCCCGGACGTCGCTCCACGGCAAAGCCTGCCGCCTGGAGGTTTCGCCGGACGAAGCCCGCCGCGGCATAGGTGGCGAAGCTGCCGTGACGCTTTGTCCTGTCATGGACCGCCTGCATCAGCTCCAGTGACCACATGTCCGGATTGCGCGACGGAGCAAAGCCATCCAGGAACCAGGCGTCGAAAGGCTCCGTGATCCGGGGGACCGTTTCCTCTGCCTTGCCGCAGTGAACAGTCAGGACAACCCGTTGCGTGAGGTTCACCGTCACAGTGCCGCTACGCTCCACAGGCCATTGCTCCACAAGTGCTTTTCGCTCGCGGTCGATCTGCGGCCAATGGGAAAGGGCGCGGTCGATCTCTTCCGCTGTCATCGGGTAAAGTTCGAAGGAGGCGAAGTGTAGCGCGGCGTCTTCCGGAGCCGTCTGTTCGAACTGCCGCCAGGTTTCGCAGAAGTTCAGACCCGTGCCAAAGCCCAGTTCGCCAATGCGGAACGCGCCGGCACGCTGCCAGCGCTCAGGCAGGCCGTTGCCGTTAAGGAACACGTGGCCGCATTCCAGCCGCCCGTCGGTCTGACAATAAAAGTGGTCGCCAAACTGGCTGGAATAGGGCATATCGCCCTCGCGCCATTCCAGGGCGTTGGCTTCACTCTGTGTCTTCTCGGTGTCCGTCATGGCTCATCCTTTTTCGGAACATGCGGATAATGCCCCGGCAGGGTCCGGTCAATCCGCGTCTCATCGGCAAAGCGTCGATCTTCTGGTGATCGGGGCCGGGGTCATGGGCCTGTGGGCTGCACTGAAGGCAGGGCGGCTTGGGCTCAGTACCCTCATCGTGGACCGGGCAAGGCCCGGCTCCGGTGCAAGCGGCGGCCTGCTCGGTGCGTTGATGCCCCATATTCCCGACCGCTGGAATGCCAAGAAACAGTTTCAATTCTATGCGCTGTGCGATCTGGAACTGGAGGTTTCGCGGCTGGAGGCGGAAACGGGCTTGAGTTGCGGCTATGCCCGCTGCGGGCGTCTGATCCCCCTTCCGAAGCCACACCTGCGCCCGATTGCCGAACGTAACGGCGAGGATGCAGCACTTCGCTGGGTGTCTGAGACAAGGCGCTTCGACTGGACGGTGCTGGACGGTACGCCGGATGAGCGATGGCTTGCGGCAGAACCTTCGGCCTTCGGTGTGGTATACGACCAGCTGGCCGGGCGCGTTTCACCCCGTCACCTGATCGCGGCACTGGTTGCCGCCTGCGATGCCCTGGCCTGCGTTCAGCGTGTGGATGGTGCCGAAGTTGCAAGCCTGATGGCGGATCATGTTCGCCTTGCCGATGGAACAGACATTGCATTCGGTCACTGCATCATGGCTTCGGGTACCGGTTCGTTTCCATTGCTGGAACAGCTGGGGCCCTCTTTGCCGCGCCGGTTGGGCCGTGCGGTGAAAGGGCAGGCGGCGCTTCTGCGCGCCGGGATCGAGACGACCAATCCGGTCCTGTTTCTCAATGGCATCTACGTTGTGCCGCACGAAGAGGGCTTGGTGGCGGTGGGCAGTACGAGCGAAGAAGAGTTCGAACAGCCATTCGAGACGGACGCTCTGCTGGATAAGGTTATTGAGAAGGCGAGGGAACTCAGCCCCATGCTTCGCACGGCTCCCGTGGTGGAGCGATGGGCTGGCCTGCGACCCAAGGCGGTTGATCGCGATCCGATGATCGGGCCGCACCCGGAGGCTCCGCGTGTGCTTGCTCTCACCGGCGGCTTCAAGGTCTCCTTCGGTCTGGCGCACAGGCTGGCGGATGCGGTGCTTGCACCGTTCAGCGGTGCAGTCATAGACACACCCGATAATTACTGGCTGGAAAGTCATCTTAAGGTTGCAGAATCCGGCTGATGACTACGTTGCCGCGTCGTCAAGCTGTCATAGGAATCGCGTAAATCGCTTGCTCCGAGGGGACGGGACCTCTGGAGGTTACGCATGCGCTACGCCATCAATTTCACGCCTTCTGCTGCGGATCCATTGACGATCGCCGCCTCTCAATGGCTTGGACGCAACGCCTTTTCCGGTGAAGCGATGGAACTCCCCTTCATCCGCGATCTCGGTCTTCACGAAATTGCGTTCAACACCGCCGTTCCAAGGCGTTACGGATTTCACGGCACGTTGAAGCCGCCGTTCCGTCTCGTCGAAGGTGTCTCGGAGGCAATGCTTCTTCGGCAGATGATGCATTTCACGGGGCAGTATCAGCCGATCGCCTTGCCGCCGCTGGAAGTGGTGCGTCTGGGCAATCGGTTTGCGCTGGCGCCTGCCGTGCCCTGCGCCGAGCTGAACCATCTTGCTGCGGCGGTTGTCATGCATTTTGACAGTTTTCGCGCGCCCATGTCTGAAGCGGAGCTGGAGCGGGTGGATACCGAACGGCTTTCGGCCGCGCAGTTTGCCAATCTGCATCGGTTCGGCCACCCGCATGTGATGGATGAGTTTCGCTTTCACATGACGTTGACGGGGCCGGTGGGGGCTGCCGAAATGCCGCGTTTCGAAGCGGTTCTCAAGCGCTATTTCGAACCCATTCTCCAGCGGCGCCAGCAGCTTGCCAATCTGGCCCTCTTCATCGAGCAGGAGCCTGGCGCGCCCTTCCTGGTGCATTCCCTGCATCCGCTGGGCAGCGTTTCGGCCCGTCGCATTGCGTGACGGGCGAAACGAAAAATGCATTGTGTAATGCATTAGAAACACTCGACATTTAGCGTCTGAATGCTACCGTCAGATCACAATTTCAGAGGTGATTTTCGATGGTTGCAGACGCCTATCCCCGCAATTTTGTCGGTTATGGCCGCACGATCCCGGATCCGAAATGGCCGGGTGGAGCGCGTATCGCGGTGCAGTTTGTCATCAACTATGAGGAAGGCGGCGAGAGCTGCATTCTCGATGGCGATCCCGCGTCGGAGAACCTGCTTTCGGAGATTGTCGGTGCGGCGGCCTGGCCGGGCCAGCGCAATCTGAACATGGAAAGCATTTATGAATACGGCTCCCGTGCCGGGTTCTGGCGGCTTCACCGGCTGTTTACGGAACTCGACGTGCCTTGCACCGTCTATGGCGTCACGCTTGCCATGATGCGCAACCCGGATGCGGTTGCCGCCATGAATGAGGCGGGCTGGGAAATTGCCAGCCACGGCTATCGCTGGCACGAATACAAGGATTATCCGGAGGAGCTGGAGCGCCAGCATATTCTGGATGCCGTGCGGCTGCATACGGAAGTGGCCGGTGAGCGCCCCTATGGAATGTATCAGGGCAAACCTTCGATCAACACACTGCGGCTGGTGCAGGAGGAAGGTGGCTTCCTCTATTCCTCCGACAGTTATGCCGATGATCTGCCCTATTGGGTCAAGGGCGTGGATGGAAAGCCCTTCCTCATCATTCCCTACACGCTTGAAGCCAATGACATGCGATTTGCGACACCTCAGGGTTTCAATACGGGCGACCAGTTCTATACTTACCTCAAGGACACGTTCGATACGCTCTATCGCGAAGGCAAGGAGGGCGCGCCGAAGATGATGTCTGTCGGCCTGCATTGCCGCCTTGTCGGACGGCCGGGCCGTATCGCCGCGCTCAGGCGCTTCATGGAATATGTGCTCGAGCACAAGAAGGTTTGGATACCCCGACGGATCGAGATTGCCCGCCACTGGCACGAGCACCACAAGCCGGAAACGATTTGATCATGACAAGACAGGAATTCATCGACCGCTTTGGCGGCGTTTTCGAGCACTCGCCCTTTATCGCAGAGCGTGCCTATGACGACGATCTCGTGCGGGGTGAAAAGCTCAATGTGCAGCGGGTGCATGCCGCGCTCGTTGCGGTGTTTCGCGTGGCGAGCGAGGAAGAGCGGCTGCGTGTACTGCGGGCGCATCCCGATCTTGCCGGTAAACTGGCCATTGCCGGAGAATTGACGGAAGACAGCCGCAAGGAACAGGCAGGCGCTGGGCTGGATCGTCTGAGCCCGGAAGAGCATGCACGGTTCACCGAGTTGAACGATGCCTATACCCGCAAATTCGGCTTTCCCTTCATCATCGCCGTCAAGGGGCTGAACAGGCACGATATTCTGGCGGCATTCGAGAAGCGTGTGAACAACAGCCGCGAGGAGGAGTTCGCGACGGCCTGCGGGCAGGTGGAGCGGATCGCGCTTCTGCGTCTGGAAAGCATGCTGCCCTCGGCATGAGGAAGACGTGCCTGCCGCGCCAGATCCGCAATAGGTGACGCCCTTTTCTCGACGATGCGGCCCTCGCTGCTTTGTGCGCTTTAAACCCCGTCCATGCTCAAGGTGAATGACCCGAAATGCTGAAGACATTACCTGTTCGTCCGTTGACGCAAGCCGCTTTCAAGCCCTTCGGCCAGGTTATAGAAGCCGACGCGTCGCGCATGAAGCTCATCAATGGCGGCAATACGGAGCGCTTCCATGCTCTGGCCGAGGCGGAGGTCGTGGGGGATGGTGCGCGGGTCATCCTCAATATCTTCCGCGGCCAGCCGCGGCCATTTCCTTACGACGTCGCGATGATGGAGCGCCATCCCCTTTGCAGCCAAAGCTTTTCACCGTTAAGCGGTCGTCCCTATCTCGTCGTTGTCTCCGAGGATGAAGATGGAAAGCCGGGGGAGCCGCAGGTGTTTCTGGCGCGCGCCGATCAGGGCGTAAACTATCGCCGCAATGTCTGGCATCATCCGCTGATGACGATTGGCGAGCCGAGCGATTTTCTGGTTGTGGACCGGGATGGGCCGGGCAACAATCTGGAAGAATTCTTCTTTTCGCAACCCTATAGCATCAGTGAGCCTAGCCTATGACCGGATTGACAACCCATGTTCTCGATACTGCCCTCGGGAAACCCGCCGAAGGTCTGGTGATCGATCTCTACCGGCTGGACGGGGAGGCGCGTTCGCATCTGAAAAGC
This sequence comes from Affinirhizobium helianthi, assembly GCF_042680945.1. Classification (NCBI taxonomy): domain Bacteria; kingdom Pseudomonadati; phylum Pseudomonadota; class Alphaproteobacteria; order Hyphomicrobiales; family Rhizobiaceae; genus Affinirhizobium; species Affinirhizobium helianthi. Next base: position 9,345 of record NZ_JBHUEQ010000021.1, read on the forward strand.
GTGAGCACCAATGCGGATGGCCGCGTGGATGGCGGGCCGATGCTGATTGGCGAGAGTTTTCGCAAAGGGACCTATGAACTCGTCTTCCATGCCGGGGACTATCTCCGCCGCAGCGGTGCCCCATTGGCGGAACCGGCCTTTCTCGATGTCATTCCCATTCGGTTCGGCATTGCCGATGAGAGCGGCCATTACCATGTTCCGCTTCTGATTTCGCCTTACGGCTACTCCACCTATCGGGGGAGTTGAGGCGCTTTTAGCGCCTCAAGGCTTTCTCAATAAGGGCAGTGGGCGATAATGCTGCGATCCACTGTCGTGATATCTCGCTTGCCGCATAGCGCCATGGTCACATCCATCTCCTTGCGGATGATGTTGAGAGCCAGTTCAACCCCTTCCTTGCCCATGGCACCCAGGCCGTACAGGAAAGGCCGGCCGATATAGGTGCCTTTCGCGCCAAGGGCGACGGCCTTCAGCACATCCTGGCCTGAGCGAATGCCACTATCGAGATGCACCTCGATCCGGTCGCCGACAGCCTCGACGATTTTCGGTAGCATGCTGATCGAGGAGGGCGCGCCATCCAGCTGGCGGCCGCCATGGTTGGAGACGATGATGGCGTCTGCCCCGGTATCGGCTGCGGCGCGCGCATCTTCCTCGTCCAGTATGCCCTTGATGATCAGCTTGCCGTTCCACCGCTCCTTGATCCACTCCACATCCTTCCAGGAGAGGCGGGGGTCAAACTGCTCGGCGGTCCAGGAGCTAAGCGAAGACAGATCGGATACGTTCTTGGCGTGGCCAACGATATTGCCAAAGCCGTGGCGCTTGGTGCGCGCCATGCCCAGGCACCATTGCGGCCGCGTTGCCATCTGCCAGATGTGCTTTGGCGTGAATTTTGGTGGTGCGGAAAGACCGTTGCGCAGATCCTTGTGGCGTTGACCCAGAATTTGCAGATCGGCGGTTACCACGAGGGCTGCGCAGCCCGCCCGCTTGGCGCGGTCGATGAGGTTTTCGATGAAGGCGCGATCACGCATCACGTAGAGCTGAAACCAGAAAGGCTTGGAGGTAACCGAGGCAATATCCTCGATCGAGCAGATGCTCATGGTGGAGAGCGTGAATGGAACGCCGAATTCTTCCGCCGCCTTGGCTGCCAGCATCTCACCATCGGCATGCTGCATGCCGGTGAGGCCGGTGGGCGCAAGTGCAACCGGCATGGAAACCGGCTGGCCGATCATTTCGCTTTTCAAAGAGCGATCCGTCATATCCACCAGCACGCGCTGGCGCAGCTTGATGGCGGCGAAATCGTCCTCATTGGCGCGGTAGGTGCCCTCGGTCCATGAGCCGCTATCGGCATAATCAAAGAACATTTTCGGCACGCGGCGGCGTGCCAGCGCCTTCAGGTCGGCAATCGTCAATGGGGCAGTCATGAAGCGTCTCGTCCTCCGAATAGTTGTTCAACAACTACCATAAGCGACCGCCAACGGAAGAGGAAAGTAGGATGAAATCTCCTCAACCCTAAGATTCTGGTTTCATTGCCTTACCAGCCACATAGGTCTCTATGACCGAACGGTCATCGCCCAGTGTTTGCAGCAGGAAAAGCTCCTCGGTCAGCGTGCTGACCGTTTCCATGCGAAGCCGCATTGCGGGCGTGGCGCTAGCGTTCAACACCACGAAATCCGCATCCGTGCCTTCGTCCAGCGTTCCGATCCGATCTGCCAGCGAAAGCGCTTCCGCATTGCCACGCGTCATAAGGTAGAAGCTGTCGAGCGGGTTCAGGCGCTCGCCCAGCAATTGCTGGATCTTGTAGGCCTCGTCCAGCGTCTTGAACATGGAATAGCTGGAGCCGCCGCCGATATCGGTTGCGACACCCACGCGCACCGGTTTTTCGCGCCGGGTGATGGCCTTCAGCGGGAAGAGGCCGGAGCCCAGAAACAGGTTGGATGTGGGGCAGTGGACGGCAACCGCGCCTGTTTCCGCAAGGACATCCGCCTCTCGCTCCGACAGATGGATGGCGTGGCCGAGTAGGGTCTTTTTGCCCAGAAGCCCATAGCGGGCGTAGATATCCGTATAATCCGCGGCTTCAGGGTAAAGCTCACAGGTGAAGCGGATTTCTTCGTAGTTTTCGGAAAGATGCGTCTGGATATGCAGGTCTGGAAATTCCTGCGCCAGGGCTTGCGTTGCGCTCATCTGTTCCGGTGTGGAGGTGATGGCAAAGCGCGGCGTGATGGCGACGTGGTTTCGGCCCTTGCCATGCCATTGTTCGATGACCGCGCGGGTCTCGTCATAGCCAAGCTGTGGCGTATCCAGCAGTCCCTGCGGTGCGTGGCGGTCCATCATCACCTTGCCGCCCACCATCAGCATGTTCCGCTTCATGGCCTCGCCGAAAAAGGCATCAGCGGAGGCCTTATGAACGGAGCAGTAAGCTGCAACCGTGGTCGTGCCCTGCCGCAGGAATTCATCATAGAACTGGCCTGCAATGCGCTCCGCATGGGCCGTTTCCACAAAGCGGCATTCCTCTGGGAACGTATATGTATTCAGCCATTCCAAGAGGTTGGCGGCATAGGATGCAATCACCTGCATCTGTGGGAAGTGAACATGCGTATCGATAAGGCCCGGTAGGATGAGATGCGGACGATGATCGACTTCCGCAACGCCTTCCGGTGCAGCGGCCTTTACATCGGCGTAAGAGCCAGTTTTGGCAATACGCCCATCCTTCACCAGAAGCCCGCCATCCTCTTCGTAGAGATAACTTGAGGCATCGGTCAGGCTTTCGGGCGCGCGATGGAAAGAGAGGAGGCGTCCGCGAAGAAGAAGAGAAGTCATTTATTGCATTGCTCCGACGCCATGAACGGCGCTTTCATACCAGGCCGTAAGCAGCTTACGTTCCTGCGGCGTGATCTCGGTGATATTTCCGGGCGGCATGGCATGGCTGCGCCCGGCCTGTATGTAGATCTCATGGGCATGGCGTGCAATTTCCGCATCTGTTTCGAACTTCACGCCTTTAGGCGCGAAACTTATGCCATCCCAAACCGGCTCTGCGGCATGGCACATGGAGCAGCGGCCTTGCACGATTTCCTTTGCTTGGCCGAAATGAGCATCCGCGACGAAGCGTTGTTGGGTGGGTGAAAGTGCGGAAGCAGTTTCCTTCTCGCCCGTCAGCACCTTCGGCACGGTTGATAGCCACATGATGAGAATGAAGATCAGCACCGTAACGAGCCATGTCCAGGTGGGTTTGCCTTTGCGGGCATGGGTGGTGTTGAACCAGTGACGGATGGTGACGCCCATCAGGAAGACGAGCGAGGCGATGATCCAGTTGAACTGGGTGCCGAAGGCCAGCGGATAATGGTTCGACAGCATGAAGAAGATGACGGGCAGCGTCAGGTAGTTGTTGTGCAGTGAGCGCTGCTTGGCGATGCGGCCATATTTCGGGTCCGGTGTGCGGCCTGCAATCAGATCGGCCACCACGATCTTCTGGTTTGGGATGATGATGAAGAACACGTTGGCGGACATGATGGTCGCAGTGAATGCGCCGAGATGCAGGAAGGCGGCACGACCGGTAAAAATCTGCGTGTAGCCCCACGCCATGGCAACCAGAACCACATAAAGCAGGGCCATCAGCCCCCAAGTGTTCTCACCGATCGGGGATTTGCACAGCAGGTCGTAGATGATCCAGCCGATAGAGAGTGAGGCGAGCGACAGGAGGATAGCCTGCCACGGTGCCAGCGGCAGCACGCTGTGATCGATCAGGAAAAGGTCAGCCCCGCCGTAATAGACGACGCAGAGCATCAGGAAGCCGGAAAGCCATGTCATGTAGCTTTCCCATTTGAACCAGGTCAGGTGCTCCGGCATCTGGGCCGGTGCCACCAGATATTTCTGGATATGATAGAACCCGCCGCCATGGACCTGCCATTCCTCGCCATAGGCACCGACCGGTAGATGCGGGCGCTTTACCAGCCCAAGATCCAGCGCAATGAAATAAAAGGAGGAGCCGATCCAGGCAATCGCGGTAATCACGTGCAGCCAGCGCACGGCGAAGCTCAGCCATTCCCAGGCTATGGCGTATTCATACATATGCGGAATTCCCGATTCATTCCCCGACATCACAGTTTGCGAAAATTCGCGGATGAAGGAAAGCGGAAAGGGCCGGAAGAAACGGGCTTCGCTGAACTTTCCAGTGTTTCCTAAATTATAGGCTTATCGAACTCCGGAAGCGCCTCGCGCAGAAACTCGCGAAACGCCCTGATTTTAGCCGAATTGCGCCGGGCTTCGGGATAGACCAGCCAGTAATGCGAGCCATCTTCGCAGGTGAGATCGAAAGGCTGGATCAGGCGACCGAGCGCCACATCCTCTGCATAGAATTCTGGGCGCAGAATGGCAACGCCATGGCCTGCGATGGCGGCGGCAGCTTCAATGGCCTGTGCGCCAAGCCGGTTGCGGGGCTGATCCTGAAGCGAAACATCAGGATGACCCGCAGCGTTGAACCATATCATCCACCATGGATCGCCCGCATCGATGATGCGCAGTTTCAGAAGGTCCAGCGGGGAGTGAACACCGCCAATGCTATCTGCAAGATGGGGGCTCAGCATGGGCGTGAAATGATTGCGCATGAGGAAATGAACTTTCAAACCCGGCCAATTTCCGCGACCGGAACGGATGGCAAGATCAGCTTCACTGCGGCTGAAATCGATCAGATCTTGCGAGTGTTCTAGCCGCACGGCAAGACCGGGATTTTTGACCTGAAAGCTGCCGAGATGCCGGGCCAGCCACTGGCTGGCAAAGGTGGAGCTGGAATTGATCGTCAAGGTGCCATCGGCGGTGTTGCGCATGTCAGCCACCGCTTCCCGCAGGGTCTCGAATGCTTCGGAAACCTTTGGGGCGAGCCTTGATCCCGCATCCGTCAGCGCAATCTTGCGCGGGCGGCGCAGGAAGAGTTGTTCGTCAATCGTGTCTTCCAGCAGTTTCACCTGATAGCTCACAGCCGTCTGGGTAAGGCCCAGTTCCTCGCCTGCTTTGGTGAAACTTCCATGCCTTGCTACTGCCTCGAATACACGCAGCGCATTGAGCGGGAACTGCCGGGACATCTTCATGGATCAGTTTTCTTTATGCATTCAGAGTGTAATTCGATTGGATTTTATGAGGCAGTGGTAGCACGATCATCATCAGAAACACAGATGAATGAGCCCAGAAATGTCCAGTTTCCAATTGAACTGGCGGATTAGCCTGATCCGCCTGCCGCGCCGTCTTGCGTCGATAGTCTTTAGAAACTCTCCTCCAATGAGAGCTTCTGGCATCAACCAACTTGATCCAGAAGAGCTGAGCCAACGAGAGTTGAGCGACTTAGGCCTGATCGATGGCCGTTACGATCGCGCAAAGCCGCGACAGGACACCGCTTTCGACGCCGCACGTAAAAACTTTATCAGTCGGGGCTTGTGAGAATGCTGGCACAGATGGTCAGCAGTTCTGCGGCCACCAGAGCGGCAATCACGGCAGGACGCTTGTCCCGCACCTTTGTGCCACCCACCGGCAGGATCAGCCGCTCTTCCGATACTTCGCCCGAGGTTTCCCGCGCCAGCCAGTTTTTGAAAGTCGCCCTCTTCGTTTGCGAGCCGATCATGCCGATATAGGCAAGGTCGGATCGTGCCAGGGCTTCCTTCGCGATCAGAAAATCGAGCGCGTGATCGTGGGTGAGGATGAGAACAGCGCTGGCTCTTGGCAGGTCTTTCACCAGCGCTTCGGGCATGGCGACGTGCTTTGTCTCCACGCCGTTTGGCAGACCCTCCAGCTCCTCACGCCGTGTTTCCACGACGGTGACCTGAAAGGGCAGGGGCAGAAGTGCTGCCGCCAGGGCCTTGCCCACATGGCCCGCACCGAACAGGGTGACTCTGGGAAAGGCGGCAGACTCAGCGGCAAGTCGTGACTCCAAGTCAGAGGCCACATCCGGCGTTACCTGCTGGAAGGTGAGGATTGTTCGGCCACCGCAGCACTGGCCGATTTCCGGTCCGAGAGGCACATCCATCTGCGTCTGACCGCTTCCCTTCAGCTGCGCTCGCGCATTGTCTATGGCCATGAATTCCAGCGCACCGCCGCCAATGGTGCCGAAGCATCGCGCCTCGGAAACCAGCATGAACGCGCCTTCCTCACGCGGCGTCGAGCCCTTGGTGCCGGTGACGGTGACGAGGATCGAAGCCCTATTGCCTTCAAGGAAGTTTACTAGCGATGTCATCTCACATCGCCTTCAGGCGCTCCACGGCCATCAGCACCCGTTCAGGCGTTGCGGGTGCATCAAGGCGCGGGCAGACAGTGTAATCGGCAACGGAAGCGACAGCCATGGAAAGCGCCTCGAACACAGAAATGCCCAGCATGAAGGGTGGTTCACCAACGGCCTTCGAACGACCGATGGTTGCTTCCTTGTTCTCAGACCATTCCGCCAGCTTCACATTGAAGATCTTGGGGCGGTCCGAGGCGAGCGGAATTTTATAGGTCGAGGGCGCATGGGTGCGCAGGCGGCCTTTCGCATCCCACCAGAGTTCTTCCGTGGTGAGCCAGCCCATGCCCTGCACAAAGGCCCCTTCCACCTGGCCGATATCGATGGCCGGGTTCAGCGATTTGCCGACATCGTGCAGAATATCGGTGCGATCCACCAGATATTCGCCGGTGAGGGTGTCGATCGAGACTTCAGAGCAGGCGGCTCCATAGGCGAAATAATAGAAGGGCCTGCCTTTGCCTGCGGCGCGATCCCAGTGGATCTTCGGTGTTTTATAGAAGCCGGCGGCGGAAAGCTGCACGCGGTCGTAATAGGCGGCGCGCACCAATGTCTCGAAGGGCACAATATCCTCGCCCACCCGCACGCGGTTGGGCAAGAACTCCACCTGATCCTTATCCACCTTCCATTGGCGGCAGGCGAAATCGATCAGGCGCTCCTTCAACTGTCGCGCAGCATCGAGTGCAGCCATGCCGTTGAGATCGGAACCGGAAGAGGCCGCAGTTGCAGAGGTGTTCGGCACCTTGCCCGTGGTCGTCGCGGTGATCTTCACCCGTTCGATATCCACGTTGAAGGCATCGGCCACCACCTGCGCCACCTTGGTGTAGAGGCCCTGGCCCATTTCCGTGCCACCATGGTTGAGGTGGATCGAGCCGTCCTGATAGATATGGACCAAAGCGCCAGCCTGGTTATAGGCCGTCATGGTGAAGGAGATGCCGAATTTCACCGGCGTCAGGGCAATGCCCTTGCGGATAACGGGGCTGTTTTCATTGAACTCGATAATGGCCTGACGCCGCGCGCGGTAGTCGCTGGAGGCTTCAAGCTCTTCCACCAGCTTCAGGATGATGTTGTCCTCAACCTCCTGATGATAGGGCGTCAGCGTGCGGCCTGAACCTTGTTGTCCGTAGAAATTGAGCTTGCGAACATCCAGCGGGTCCTTGCCCACCGCATAGGCGATTTCTTCGATAAATCGCTCAGCGCCGAGCATGCCCTGCGGCCCGCCAAACCCACGAAATGCGGTGTTGGAGCATGTATGTGTTTTGAGCGGCTTCGAGGTGAGGTGCACATGCGGATAGAAATAGCTGGAATCCGCATGGAAGAGGGCGCGATCCGTCACCGGGCCGGATAGATCTGCCGAGAAGCCGCAGCGTGCGGCATAGGTGGCATCCACCGCATGGATGCGGCCTTCTTCATCGAAAGCGAGGTCATAGTCGACGCGGAAATCATGCCGCTTGCCCGTCACGGCCATGTCCTCGTCCCGGTCGGGGCGGAACTTCACGGCGCGCTTCAGCTTCTTGGCGGCAATGGCAGCCAGACAGGCGAAGTGATTGCCCTGAGTTTCCTTGCCGCCGAAACCGCCGCCCATGCGCCGCGTATTGATAGTGACGGCATGGTTGGCGCAGCCCAGAACATGGGCCACCATATGCTGCACTTCGCTGGGGTGCTGGGTGGAGGACCAGACAGTGATGTCCTCATCCTCGCCGGGGATGGCAAGAGCAATCTGCCCTTCCAGATAGAAATGCTCCTGACCGCCAATATACATCCTGCCTTGCAGCCGAAGCGGGGCATTGCCGATTTCCGCCTCAGGCTCGCCGCGCTTCAACACCATCGGCTTCACAACCAATGGAGCGCCGTTTTCCAGTGCGCCATCGATATCCGTCCAGTGCGGCAGGTCGCGATAGTCGATCTTCGCCAGACGCGCCGCCCGCCGCGCCTGATCGCGCGTTTCGCCGATGACGACGAAAATCGGCTGGCCGTGGAACTCGACCTTGTCGGTTGCCAGTAGCGGCTCGTCATGCTGGCCGGTGGAGCCAACATCGTTGAAGCCTGGAATGTCCTCAGCCGTGATGACATCCACCACGCCCGGTGCCGCTTTCACTGCACTCAGATCGATCGAGAGAATATCCGCATGGGCGCGGTCTGCCATGCCAAGCGCTGCGTGCAGTGTGCCCGCAGGTTCCGGCATGTCATCGATATATTCTGCCGTGCCGGTAACATGCTTGTGGGCGGAGTCATGCCGCAGCGAGACATGCATGGGGCCGTTGATCTTGTCCTTGGCTTCGAAGGTGGTGGTGTCCATGGCTCAAGCCTCCTCCGGCTCGAAACGGGCCAGTTCTTGTGGTTGCCCGGCAGTTTCCAGGAAAAAGCGTGTCAGCAGGTTCTTGGCCGTGATCGAGCGATACTCGGCAGTGGCGCGCCAATCGGTGAGCGGCGTGTAGTCCTCATCGAAGAAATCGCGCACGGAGGCCACCGTGTTCCAGCTCCAGGGGCGACCGATGAGGGCCTGTTCCACCGCGCTGGCGCGTTTTGGCGTACCTGCCATGCCGCCAAACGCGATGCGACAGCTTTCCACGCAGCCTTCGCCATCCAGCATCAGGTAGAAGGCACCGCACAGGGCGGAGATGTCTTCGTCCCGGCGTTTGGAGATCTTGTAGACGGCGAAGAAGGCTTCCTCATCGGCGTGTGGAATGGTGATCTTTTCAACAAATTCGCCCGGTTGGCGGTCCTGCTTGCCGTATTCGATGAAATAGTGCTCCAGCGGCATGGAGCGGCTGCCGGTTGCGGAGCGCAGGGTCAGTTCTGCCCCCAGCGCAATGAGTGCCGGAGGAGTATCGCCAATCGGTGAGCCATTGGCGATATTGCCGCCAATCGTGCCCATGTTGCGCACCTGTTGACCGCCCAGCCTGTCCAACAGGCGACCTAACGCCGGATACCGCGCATCCAGCACTTCGAAGGCTTGCGAATAGGTCACGCCAGCACCGATCACGATGCCGGTTTCGTCCTCCGTCAGCATTTGCAGATCGGTGAGGTGGTTGATGAAGACCACCTGTTTCAGGGGCCGCATCTGCTTGGTCACCCAAAGACCCACATCGGTAGATCCGGCAACGATGGTGGCGGAAGGATTGGCGGCAAGCACCTCTGCCAGCGCAGCCAGCGTGCCCGGAATGACACTGCGCGCGCCATCCTTCTCGACCGTGATCGTGTCGGACGTGGAGCGGATGGTCCAGAGTCTGGCCATCACCTCGGCACGGTCGCGTTCGATGGGGTCGAACAGGGCGCTGGGGCGCTGCTCCGCCACCTGTTCTGCGGCTTTCACGATGGGCTCATAGCCTGTACAGCGACAGAGATTGCCTTGCAGGGCGGTCTCGATTTCAGCCCGGGTCGGCTTTTCGCTGGCCATCCAGAGACCGTAGAGTGACATGACGAAGCCCGGTGTGCAGAAGCCGCATTGCGAGCCATGACAGTCCACCATCACCTGTTGCACGGGATGCAGCTTGCCATCCTTGGCCGCCAGGTGCTCCACCGTTACCACATGGGTTCCATGCAGGGAGCCGAGAAAGCGAATGCAGGCATTGACGCTTTCATAACGCAGTGCGCCACCGATCAGGCGCCCCACCAGCACGGTGCATGCGCCGCAATCGCCTTCGGCACAACCTTCCTTCGTGCCGGTAAGCCGCCGCTTCAGCCTCAGATAATCCAGCAAGGTCTCGGTTGGAGCGAAATCCCCCAGCGAAACCTCCTCGCCATTGAGAATGAAGCGGATGGCAGACGTCATGCGTGTTCCCTTATGGACATTATTGGGCGGTCCAGCCGCCGTCGATGGAAATATGAGTGCCGGTGATCTGTCGTGCTGCGTCGCTGGCGAGGAAGATCGCCGTCTGGGCGACTTCATCGATGGAGACGAATTGCTTCGTCGCCTGCAAACGGAGCATGACGTCCGTCTTGACCGCCTCTTCCGAGATACCACGTTCGCGGGCCGTTGCGGGAATTTGCTTTTCCACGAGCGGCGTCAGCACGTAGCCGGGGCAGATGGCGTTCACTGTTATGCCGAATTCGGCCAATTCCAGTGCGGCGCTTTTGGTCAAACCCAAAACGCCGTGCTTGGCTGCCACATAAGCAGATTTGAATGGGGATGCAACTAGTCCATGAGCGGAGGCTACATTGATGATGCGGCCCTTGCCGGCCTTCTTCATCAGCGGAATGGTGTTGCGCATGGTGTGAAAAGCTGAGGAAAGCAGGATCGCGATCAGTTGATCCCATTTCTCCACCGGAAATTCCTCGATCTTTGCAACATGCTGGATACCGGCATTGTTGACGAGAACATCCACCGTGCCAAAGCTCTGTTCCGCCGTGCGGATGAGATCTTCAATCTCATCCGGCTTTGTCATGTCTGCGGAATGATACAGCACCGTGCCGCCGCCAAGCTTTTCAAGCTCGGCGCGCGCGGCCTCGATCTCCTGCCCATTGCCGAAGCCGTTGATCACCACATTCGCCCCTTCGGCGGCGAAGGCGCGGGCAATACCAAGCCCTATGCCGCTGGTGGATCCGGTGACGACGACGCTTCTGGCCATGCTTGTACTCCCTTTTCACGGCGCTGTTGCAGTGCATGAAAAGGAAGTTATGCCCAAAGCAGGGCAGCTGGCAATCCGTTGTGCTCTGCCCGCAGGAATTGAGCGGTCAGGCCCTCAGGCCATGCCTAGTGGAATGAGTTTGACATTTGATACCCATGTGCGGCGATGATCAAATGTCACAATCACACCGCTAGCGGCATTTGCTCACGGCATTCAGTGCAGCCGTCACGCCCTTCAACGAATAGGTATAGCTGGTGTTGGTGCCGCGTGCGGAGGTGGCCTTCACGAGCATCTCGCTTCCGCCACGCATGGCGGCGACGAGTGCCGGTTCGCGGGCCGGGTCGCGAACCCAGGCAGCGTTTTCCTTCGGCACCATGGTGAAGGTGTCGTTGCCGATGCTGACAGTGATGTTGGAGCCTGCCTTCAAGCCGTAACCCATGATTGTTTGCGGCATCATGTTGGATTTGCCAGCCTGTGGTGCGACCAGGAAGAAGTTGTCGCCGTGGTTCACGCCCGCTGGCATCTGCTGCACCGGAACCGAGAGAATGTAGCAGCTTTTGCCGCTGCCGCTGCCATAAGAATAGACACCCCATGCATCGAATTGCTGCACCCTGCTTGGCTGAGCGGCCATGGCGGCGGTGGACAGCAAAGCGATGGAAATGGCTAGGGCGCATGTCTTTTTGGACATCGAACTCTCCTGGGAAGGCAATCTGGAAAACAGCCCGAACTTCAGAAATGGTGCGGGCGCGACAGCGTGTATTTGAACGGCCCGAGAGTTAGCGAATGGTTAATAGTGGGATCAACCCTTGATCGATCTGGCTCACAAAGGGTTGATGAGACGTGCTCACGTTCCTGTTGCCGTCGAGGGGGAGGGGATGCAGTCGTCAGCCTGACAAACTGGTTCAAGTGCCTGCGAGACTGATTCCGCACAACCGGCTAAGTCATTGGCAAAGGACGAATTATTGCGCAGCCATCGAAAATCTTGACGGAGCGTTTCCAGACTTTCGACTTTGCATTGCAGATGAGGGCCTCTATCTGAGGTTCAAGTCATAAACAGGAATGGAAGAAGATGGAACTCGGCCTTTATACCTTCGCAGATGTCGATCCGGCCATTGCCAGCGGTCAGCGCGGACAGGATGCTGCAGTGCGGTTGAAGCACCTGCTGGAGGAGATTGAACTCGCAGATCAGGTAGGGCTGGATGTCTTCGGTCTCGGTGAACATCACAGGCCGGATTATGCGGTTTCGTCACCTGCCACGGTGCTTGCCGCGGCGGCGGTGAAGACGAAGAATATTCGCCTGACAAGTGCCGTCTCCGTGCTGAGTTCCGATGATCCGATCCGCGTGTTCCAGCAGTTTTCCACGGTGGATCTCATCTCCGGCGGGCGGGCCGAAATCATGGCAGGCCGTGGTTCCTTCATCGAATCCTATCCGCTGTTTGGCTATGACCTGAACGATTACGATCGCCTGTTCTCGGAAAAGCTCGACCTGCTGTTGACGCTGCGCGACAATGAGATCGTCAATTGGGAAGGCGAGTTGCGCGCGCCGATCCAAAACCGTGGCGTCTATCCGCGCCCGCTTCAGCAAAGGCTGCCGGTTTGGATTGCCGTAGGCGGAACCCCTCAGAGTGTGGCGCGTGCCGGTGCCATGGGCCTGCCGCTGGCTGTGGCCATTATTGGCGGGGAATATGCCCGTTTTGCCCCCTTCTTTGAGCTTTATCGGGAGGCTGCGCGCCGTTCCGGCCATGATCCCAAAAGCTTGAAGACCAGTATCAATGTTCACGGCTTCATTGCCGATACAACGGACATCGCCGCCGATCAGTTTTATGGACCTCAGGCGGCGGTGATGGATCGTCTGGGCCGTGAGCGCGGCTGGCCGCCCACGAACCGCGCCCAATACGATCGCGCTCGTTCGGCAGCGGGCAATCTCTTTGTCGGTGATCCGGAACTGGTGGCAGAAAAGATTGTTGCCGCGCACAAGGTGTTCGGCAACGATCGTTTCCTGTTGCAGATGGCTATCGGCCTGATGCCGCATGAGCAGATCATGCGTGGCATCGAATTGTTTGGCACAAAGGTTGCGCCTCTGGTGCGCAAAGCCTTGACGCCAGCGGCAGATGGGGCGAAACCCGCCGCTTGACGATCAGGAATGGCAGAAAATGGTAGTTTCCAGCGAAGATGAATTGGACAAGTTGAAGGCCGTGGGGCGCATTTGCGCCCGCGCGGTGGAAACAATGGCCAAGGCGCTGGAGCCGGGCATTACCACCGCCGAGCTGGATGCCATTGGCCGGCAGGTTCTGGAAGATGCCGGTGCCCAATCGGCGCCGGAATTCTGTTACCAGTTTCCCGGTGCGACCTGTATCAGCGTCAACGAGGAGGTCGCTCATGGAATTCCGGGCGACCGCATTATCCAGCCTGGCGACCTGGTGAACATCGATGTGTCCGCCGTCAAGGACGGTTTCTTTGGCGATACCGGATCCTCCTTCGCCGTGCCGCCGGTGAAGCGAGAGATTGAAAAGCTGGTGCGCGATGGACGCCGCGCCCTTTGGACGGGTCTTCAGCAGGTGAAAACTGGCAAGCCCATGGCGGGGATTGGCAACGCAATCGGCGCTTTCGCGAAGAAAAATCGCTACACGCTGATTACCAATCTTGCCAGCCACGGTGTTGGCCGCTCCCTGCACGAGGAGCCGGGGGAATTGCCCACCTGGCCAGACCCGGACGAGACGCGCGTGATGGAAGAGGGGCTGGTATTCACTGTTGAGCCTTTCCTTTCGCTCGGCGCAACATGGGCAGAGGATGCTGGAAACGGTGATCCCTGGACGCTCTACGGTGATCCACGAGCGCCCACGGTGCAGTTCGAGCATACGATTGTTGTGACGCGCAACGGACCGCTGATCCTGACATTGGCGGAGTGACAGAAAACGCATCCAGGGTGCAGGACGCACAGCTTCCCGGTGTTTGAAGGCCCCTCCCGCAGGGAAGAGGATCGGCGAAGGAGGCTTTGGTTAGCATGGCGCATCGCGCAATGCATCACGCCGACGCATGGGTTCCATATGGAATGCTGATTTGAAGGCAGATGCTGAGCCTGCCATACAAGGCGTATGTTTCAGCAAGCGCACATATCCAATCCTGTCATCATTGCCTTTGCAGGTGCGCTTGCCATGGCTACGGCCATGGGGTTCGGTCGATTTTTCTACACGCCTGTCCTGCCCGGGATGATGAGCGAGGTGCCGCTTTCAGCCGCTGAGGCGGGCTTTATCGCGGCGGGTAATTTTGCGGGCTATCTGATGGGTGCGCTGCTGGCTTCGCAGGGGTGGGCAGCGGGACGCGAACGCCGCCTTGCTCTGGCGGGCCTTGTCTCGACTGCGATGCTGCTGGCCGCCATGGCGGTGGCGAATGGGATTATCCTGTTCATCATCATCCGCTTTCTCGCCGGTCTCGCAAGCGCCTTTGCCATGATCTTCACCTCCGCAATCGTCTTGCCCTATGGCCATGGCCGCGCTGATGTGCAGGCCCTGCATTTCGGTGGTGTCGGTGCCGGAATAGCCTTGTCTTCGCTGCTGGCCTTCACCATCAATCTGTGGGCAGGCGATGCCGCCCATGGCTGGCGCTGGAACTGGGCGTCTGCGGCTTTTCTGGTGGGATTGGTGGTGCTGGTCATAACATTTCTGCTGCCACGCCCTGTAACGGGGCAGGCTGTGGCGCATGAGCCGCCCGTGCGGTGGACGAGACCGCTTGTTCTTCTGACCGCTTCCTATGGTCTTTTCGGATTTGGCTATGTGGTTACGGCAACGTTTCTCGTTGCCATTGCACGCGGTGCGGCGGCCGGGCCAGTGGTGGAGGCGGGTGCCTGGCTTGTAACCGGTACTGCGGCTGCGTGCTCGCTGTTCCTGTGGCAGCCTTTTGCCAGAAGGCTCGGTCTGGTGAGATGCTATCTCATTTGCCTCATTCTCGCAGCCGTGGGCGTGTTAGGTTCGGTGCTGCTGCCTCCAGTTCCCGGTACACTGATCGGCGGGCTATTTCTCGGTCTCACCTTCATGACCGTGACGGCCTATGGTCTGCAGATTGCGCGCAGCCTTGCCCATGAAAGCCCGCGCAGAGCGCTTGCCCTGATGACAGCTGCTTTCGGAACCGGGCAGATCATCGGTCCGCTTGTGGCAGGCTGGGCAACCGAATGGTCGGGAAGCTTCGCGCTTGCCTCTGTTCTTGCTGCAATCGTTCTGCTTGCGTCGTTCTGCCTTGCTCTGCCTGTTGTCAAACAAAAGCAGGTTTGAATGCGTCTATCTTAACTCTGCGTAAGGTGCGGCTTTCTGCATTGCCGCGACAAGGCGACTGGCATAGTTTCTGGCGAATCGCATCAACGCTGATGTCTGCGCCACATCACAAGGAAACTCGCCTCCGTGTTTCACTCGTTCTTTCCTCGTCCTAAATTCTTCTTCATTTCGGCAATCGTCTGGTCTCTGATCTGCGTGCTCGGCTGGTATTTCGCCGTGGAACGACTTGGCATCAGCCTCGGCTTTACCGTGCCGGAAGGAACGCCCGAACCCTTCGATCTAAGCTACTTCGCCTTTCCGCCGAATGTCTGGTTCTATGCCTATTTCGCGCTGTGTATTGTGCTATTCGGGGGTGTCTGGACAGTCCTTGCGAAGGATCATCCGTGGAAGCTGTGGTCCATCTGGGGCAGTTTGCTGATCGTTTCCGTCACCTATTTCAGCGTTCAGATCTCGGTGGTGATCAACAATTTCCGGCGTCCATTCGGTGATCTTCTGCAAAACGCGCTGTCTCAGAAGCCGGGGATCACCACCTGGGATTTCTACAGCCTGCAGATCGTGTTTGCCCAGATTGCCTTCCTGTCCATAGCCGTTTCAATCCTGACCGATTTCTTCACCAGCCATTACATCTTCCGCTGGCGCTCGGCGATGAACAATTTCTACATGTCAAAGTGGGAAAAGCTTCGCCATATCGAGGGTGCCTCGCAACGTGTTCAGGAAGACACGATGCGCTTCTCCGCCACGCTGGAAGGGCTCGGTATCACGCTTATAAATTCCGTCATGACGCTGGTTGTCTTTCTGCCGATCCTGTACGGTCTGTCGAGTTATGTGTCCGAGCTTCCGGTGATTGGTGAACTGCCACATGCGCTGATGTGGCTGGCGATCATCTGGCCGCTCTTCGGCACGCTGCTTCTGGCTTTGGTGGGCATCAAGCTGCCAGGACTGCACTTCCGCAATCAACGGGTTGAAGCGGCCTATCGTAAAGAACTGGTCTATGGCGAAGACCATGCCGACAGGGCGCAGCCCATCGCTGTGCGCGAGCTGTTTGGCAATGTGCGGAAAAACTACTTCCGCCTCTACTGGCACTATTTGTATTTCAACCTGTTCCGCTATTTCTACCTTCAGGCGGATGCGATCTTTTTGATGACGATGCTGATTCCCACGATCGTCGCGGGTAAAATCACCTATGGTATCTATCAGCAGATCGCGACCGCTTTCGGTCAGGTGAGCAATTCGTTCCAGTATCTCGTCAATTCCTGGACGACGATCATCGAGCTTCTCTCCATACACAAGCGTCTGAAAGCCTTCGAGGCGGCCATCGATGGCGAGCCGCTGCCGGAAATCGACCAGCGTTATCTGGCGCGGGAAGAGAGAGATGGCGAGATCGGGGCAGACAAGCCTTATTGATCCATCACATTTCAGAGTTTGGAGACCGCGCCTTGTGCGCGGTCTTTGTCTTTTAGAGCGTCGAAGGGGTTTCTTTGCCGCGCTCGGATAGCTGGCGGATGGCCTCGCCATAGGTGACGCAGGCCACGTCCGGTTTTGCGCAAACCTCCGTGGCAAGCCTCTCCATCGCTCGCCAATAGGCGCCGCCATTCATTTCCACGAAGTGAAAGCCAAGCTGCAGCGGAATGCGCTCGCCCGCATACTGGCGGTCGAAAGCGGCACGGAAGGCCGCATAGGCACGTTCCTCGAACTCTGCCGATCGCGATGGATTTTCAACACCTGCGGAATGGCGAATGAACAGATTATAATCCATCGCGATGATGTTGCGCCGCTCTGGTCCCTCGGGGATCAACGGTAGACCGAACATCAGCACCTTGTTCTGTTTCTCCGGCAGCATTGGCCCCATGCTGATGCCGCTGCCATCATAGGTGAAACCCTCCGCATGCTCTGCGTCTTCCAGTGCGTCGCTGGTGGAAAGATAAGGTGCGCGGAAGCCCTTGATGTCGTTCTTCACAAAATCACGCCAGCCGGACGGCTCCTTTTCCGGTGCACCGAGATCAGCCCAGGCCGAGGACAGGATGGAGCGAAAGTTTCGCATTTCCATCTGCCAGTCTGCCTTCGTCCAGTGCCGCCCGTCGAAATGGCCGCAAGTATGGCTGGCAATTTCGTGACCTTCCTGTTTCGCCTGCCAGACGTGATCAAGCCGTGTCAGAGCCTCTTCCTTCGTCTGAGCAAAGCCGATGTTGGATTTTCCAGGTCTCTGGCCGGGTGCCTGATAGGTTTTGGCGCGGGCGCGATCAATCACCAGCGTGCAGGACAAGAAGTAAGTGAAGCGCGCATTCACCCGCTTTGCGATTGTCCGGCTGCGCTCCCAAAGCGGGTTGCTGCCCGCGCCATCGAAGGAAATCATGACGAGTTGCTTGGGCTTTTCTTCGGCCATGCCGAGGCTGGAGGAAAGAAGAAGGGCGGCAAGAGTTCTCAGGATCAAGCGCAAGAGGATTACCTGTATGTCTGGATTCGCAAGCCAACCTTCTTTCGGGGGAATAAGGCAAAGTCGCGATGGCAGGGTGATGAGGCTTTCTACGGGGAATTGATTGAAGAGTGATTGCCGAAGATGGCCGACTGATGAGAGGTGCAAAGGCGCTCCCCCACACCTGTCTTCGACCCGGCTTCTCGTTCTGGCTCAGGGCGTTCGTTGCTCAAATCGATTCGCTGGATCGATTTGTCGGCTCCGCCGTCGCAACTGCTCCCGGCCCTTCGCCTTAACTCAGGGCGTTCGATGTTGGAAAAGATTCACTGGATCTTTTCCTGGAGCGCATGAATGCGCTCCACCACGCCTGTCTTCGACCCGGCTTCTCGCTTTGGCTCGAAGCGTTCGTTGCTCAAATCGATTCGCTGGATCGATTTGTCGGCTCCGCCGTCGCAACTCACCCCCTTACATACCGGGAAAAATAGGGTAGAAGGCAGGCTTTCGGAAAAATGGCCGCATGAATGGCCGGAGTTTGGCATGGCACAGGACAACGACAGCTTTATTCGCGAGGTGAACGAGGAACTGCGTTCCGAACAGATCAGCAGGATCTGGCGGAGTTATCGTGGCTTCATCATTGGCGGCGCTGTGTTGATCGTGCTCGGAACCGCCGGTTATCGCGGTTATGAATACTGGCACAACCATAATGCTTCGCAGTATGGCGACCAGTTTCTGGCAGCCTTGAACCTTGCCAAGGAAAACAAGACGGATGAGGCCATGGCCGCGCTTCAGAAGCTGGAGCAGGACGGCAGCGGTGCCTATCCGGTTCTGGCACGCATGCGTGCGGCCACGCTGTTGACGCAGAAGGGCGACGCCACTGGTGCGATCAAAGCGTTCCGCGAGGTTGCCGCCGATAATTCCGTGCCGTCTGTTCTGCGCGATATTGCCAAGATGCGCGTGGCCTATCTCCTGGTGGATAACGGCACTTACGCCGATGTTTCCGCTGAGGTGGAGCCTATGGCAACCGGCAACCATACTCTGCGCAATTCCGCGCGCGAAGCCTTAGGTCTTTCTGCCATGAAGGCGGGTGACACGGCCAAGGCGCGTCAATGGTTCGAGGATATTGTGAACGACGCGGAAACGCCGCGCAACGTTGCAAACCGCGCACAGATCATGCTGGATACCTTGGCCTCTTCTGGCCCGCAGGCTGCCAAGTCCTGATATCTGAGAGGTCCTGAAGGAGCCTGCCGCTATGAGCTTTACTGTCGCCATCGTCGGGCGTCCCAATGTTGGAAAATCCACGCTGTTCAACCGGTTGGTTGGCAAGAAGCTGGCGCTTGTCGATGACACGCCGGGCGTTACCCGCGATCGCCGCCCGGGCGATGCCAAGCTGGTCGATCTGCGCTTCCGCATTATCGATACGGCTGGTCTCGAAGAGGCCGGTGCCGATACGCTGGAAGGCCGTATGCGGGCGCAGACCGAAGCTGCCATCGACGAAGCCGATCTTGCGCTTTTCGTCGTGGACGCCAAGATGGGTCTCACGCCGCTCGATAAAACGCTGGGTGAGATGCTTCGCCGCCGCAACAAGCCGGTGGTGCTTGTAGCGAACAAGTCCGAGGCACGCGGTTCCGACAGCGGCTTCTACGATGCCTATACTTTGGGCCTCGGTGAGCCTGTGCCGATCTCTGCCGAGCACGGCCAGGGCATGATCGATCTGCGTGATGCGATTGTCGAAGCTCTCGGGCCTGAAAAGGCCTTCGGCGATGACGAAGACGATGAGGCAGTTACCGATATCGACCTTGCACCCACGTTCAACGACGAGGGGGATGAGGATGAAGAGCTTGAGCCGGCCTATGATGACACCAAGCCGCTTCGTGTTGCCATCGTCGGTCGCCCGAATGCTGGTAAATCCACGCTGATTAACCGCTTTCTGGGCGAAGATCGTCTGCTGACCGGGCCTGAAGCCGGTATCACGCGCGATTCCATCTCCGTGGAATGGGATTGGCGAGACCGCACGATCAAGATGTTCGATACGGCTGGTATGCGCCGCAAGGCCCGCGTGCAGGAAAAGCTGGAGAAGCTATCGGTTGCTGATGCGCTCCGCGCCATTCGCTTTGCCGAAACCGTGGTGATCGTCTTTGACGCCACCATTCCGTTCGAAAAACAGGATTTGCAGATTGTCGATCTAGTGCTGCGGGAAGGCCGTGCTGCCGTTCTTGCCTTCAACAAGTGGGATCTGGTCGAATACCCGCAGGAGGTGCTGGCGGATCTTCGCGAGAAGACAGAGCGTCTTCTGCCACAGGCCCGTGGTATCCGGGCCGTGCCAATTTCAGGCCAGACCGGCTACGGTCTCGACAAGTTGATGCAGAATATCATCGACACCGATAAGGTTTGGAACAAGCGCATCTCGACGGCCAAGCTGAACCGTTGGCTTGAGAGCCAGCAGATTCAGCATCCACCACCGGCTGTTTCCGGTCGCCGCATCCGTTTGAAGTATATGACGCAGGTGAAGGCCCGCCCGCCTGCTTTCATGATCTCCTGCACCCGTGCCGATGCACTGCCGGAGTCTTATGTGCGATACCTCATCAACGGTCTGCGCAATGATTTTCAGATGCCGGGCGTCCCGATCCGCATCCACTTCAAGGCGGCGGAGAACCCTTACGAAAATCGGCGCAAGAAGCGCTGAGCAAGAACTGGACTATTTCCCGCGAAAACGCGTTGCGGTTTTCCGCCCGGAAATGCGTCAATACAAAGCGTTAGAGCGCTTCAGTGAAAAATGAATCGCTCTAGCAGCAAGTGATTTGAGGTCTTAATCTGGAGGCTGGTGGTAACTCACCAGCCTCTTTCGGTTTCAGGTCAGGCGACAGTTACGGAGCGGGCTGCTGGAGTGCTCTGCGATCTTAACCGTGCCAAGACCACGCCGAGAACGGTGAGGCAGAGCGGGTACAGAACGGAAGTTCCCTGCAACAGCATAAGCGTCACCACGATTGCGACGGTCGAACCGGCTACCAGCCGGTCAAACAAGCGCTTAGAAAGTTTGAGGAGGGCGAGGCCGCTCAAGCCGTAGAGCAGCAGGAAGTTCTGTCCTGCCAGCTCAAGCATGTGGGAGATCTCCAACAGGCCCGCATAATCGAAGCCGAGCACGATCAGAAGCGCAAGGCTGACCAGCAGAACCGAGGAGAGCGGGGTGCCGCTTGATGTCGTGGTAAGCCGTAGGGGCAGCAAACCTTCGCGGCTTAGTGCATAAACCATGCGAGAGACGGCCCAGATGGCTCCCAGGAGATTGGCATAGATGATCAAACCTGCCAGCAGGCCCATGATAACACGACCTTTCTCACCGACCGCCAGGGTGAGGATGGACGAGAAAGCCGCCTTGTACGAACCCGAGATCGGCACACTCTGCGCAACGAACGCCATACAGAAATAGATGAGACATGCCGCGATGAACGAAAGGAACATCGCACGCGGGAAGTCTCGTTCCGGGTTGCGAAACTCCTCCGACAGGCCGGCAGCCAGCTCCCAGCCGGTGAAGGCAAAGAAGATCATCATGAAGGGCGCGAAAACGACCGGCAGTTCGATCTGCGACAAGGGTGTCACATTCGGATCTGCGCCGGACCAGTTCACCACCGAGAGACCGATGAGCACCAAGGCCAAGAGGCTGATGAGAACGATCGATGCGATGGCCGTGGATACACGAGCGGCAATTTCCGTGGA
Organism: Affinirhizobium helianthi; assembly: GCF_042680945.1. Taxonomy (NCBI): domain Bacteria; kingdom Pseudomonadati; phylum Pseudomonadota; class Alphaproteobacteria; order Hyphomicrobiales; family Rhizobiaceae; genus Affinirhizobium; species Affinirhizobium helianthi. Next base: position 30,561 of record NZ_JBHUEQ010000021.1, read on the forward strand.
TAGAAGATGTGATCCGGCCGCTGCGATGACCAGTCCAAACGCGTAAACGGAGGGCATGCCGCCAAAGGCTTCAGCAAGATAATGGCCGCCGGTCAGCGCGATGGCGGGTAAGCCAAAAACAACAGCGCCCAGAAAAATCATCGAGGCAATAGAATAGGCACTGCGGCCGAAAGCCTTTTGGGCGAAATGGGAAATGCCACCTGCATCCGGGAAGCGCATGCCCATGAGTACGAACACCAATAGAAGCGGCGCTGCAACAATGGCGCAAAGCGCCCAGGCCCACAGCGCCTGATGGCCGGCAACTTCTACAACCATGCCCGGCAAGGCGAGCAGGCCTGCACCGATAACGATGTTTAGCATCAAGCCTGTGCCGCGTAAGGTCGTAAGCGACTTCGAAAGGGCCATGAGCGGATCCCGATAGAGATGAAAGGCAGGCTTAAGCTTTGGAAATTTTGCAAATTCTTGCGCTGGCAATTGTGACTGCGCGTTTGAATTGGCCATACTGCTTCCAGAGCAATACCCGTCTTGCTGTTGAAACTGGCCGGACCATACGTCAAAGCACTGCGCAAGAAAATCGCGTCAGCACTACCTTGGCGAGAAAATGGGGCTGTTTTAATATTACTCGGGCTAGGATCAAATTCCCTGAATGAGCCGGTCAAATGCTGGGCGATGGCAGTGAGGGCGGCCGTTTGCCGCGCGCCGTCACCACATTATCGAGAAACTGCCGGGTAGCCGCAGTCCAGGTATAGTGCTCAGCCAACCGCCTTGCATTCTCGCGCGAGCAGTTGAGGGCATTGAGGCATGCCTGACGAAGATCCGGATGCAGGGCTCCGGCACCACTGCCTTCCTCAATAATATCGATAGGGCCTGTGACGGGATAGGCAGCAACTGGAACGCCGCTGGCCAGCGCTTCCAGGATGGTATTGCCGAATGTATCGGTAAGAGAGGGAAATACAAACACATCTGCCTGAGCGTAGGCGCGGGCGAGGTCTTCCCCGGTCTTCATGCCGAGGAAGTGCACATCGGGAAATTGCCGTTGCAGATTGGCGCGTTCCGGCCCATCGCCCACGACAACCTTGGTGCCGGGAAGATCAAGGCTCAAAAAGGCGGGCAGGTTCTTTTCCACCGCAAGTCGGCTGACGGTCATGAAGATGGGTCGCTGAAGGCCAAATGGTTCCGCTTCCAGCGGCTGAGGGCGGAAGAGAGCTTGATCTATACCGCGGCTCCAGCGCAGCAGGTTGCGCAGGCCGAGTTTTGAAAGTTCCCTTTCCAGGCTGGCGGTGGCCACCATGCAGCCATTGCCCGCATTATGGAACCAGCGCACGAAGGCGCGCAGCCAACGGATCGGGATCGGGAAGCGGGCAGCGACATATTCCGGAAAGCGGGTGTGGTAGCTGGTGGAAAATGAAACCTTGTTCTTCAGGCACCAGCGCCGCGCCAGAAGGCCAAGCGGTCCTTCGGTTGCGATATGTACCGAGGTGGGCCCGAATTTCTCGATGGCGCGGGCGACGGCTGAGTAGCTGGCGACCGAAAGGCGAATTTCAGGATAGGTGGGGCAGGGAACGCTGGAAAAATCCAGCGGCGTGATCATCGAAACCTCGATGCCCATGCGTTCGAGTTCCCGGTTGGTGTTTTCGATGGAGCGAACGACGCCGTTAACTTGCGGGTACCAGGCATCCGTAACAATGGTGATCTTGGTCATGACGTGAGCCTTCCGATCCTTGTCGGCCGGAGTGTCGACTCACCCCGCCGTGCGGTCTGGTGCGTCTTCTATCCGCGTCATTTGTTACAGCGTCATGTCAGAACCGCCTGCCTCAACGGGGCAGAAGTTCATGCTCGATCAGCGCGCCGTGGTGTGCAATCACAACCGAGGCCACCGCCGCACCATGGGCCGCAGCCTCCACTGCGGAAGCCCCGGTCAGCAGCCGGGCAATAAAGCCGCCATTGAAGCTGTCTCCGGCGCTGGTGGTATCCACCAGCTTTTCCGGCGGAACGGACGGCACGAAGATCGTCTGGCTGTCTTCCGCCACGGTCGCCCCCTGCGCGCCGTTCTTCACCACGACCTGCCGTACGCCGGCGGAAAGATAACGTTCAATGGTCGCGGCCACATTGGCATCGGAGAAATGCGCCTGCTCATCGTCAAAGCTGGGTAAAACGATGGTGGCTGCACGTGCGCCTTCGGTGATTGTCTGCAGCATGCGCAGCTTGTCTGCCCACAGGCGCGGGCGAATGTTGGGGTCGAAGATGACCGGCTTGCCCGAGGCGCGCGCACGCCTGAGTTCGGCAAGCAGCGTATCAGCCGCCTGGGGTGAAAGGATCGCCAGCGTAATGCCGGAGAAGTAGAGAACATCGGCAGCTTCGATGGCGGCGCGCAGGTGATCGGCATCGTCCGCCAGCTGCCGCGCGGCAGAACTATCCCGCCAATAGCTGAAGGTGCGCTCGCCATCTTTCAATGAGATCAGATAAAGACCCGGCGTCTTGCCGGGTATGCGGCGGATCAGGTGCGTTCCAATGTCAGACTTTTCAAGAAAGGCGAGCATTTCATCGGACAGCGGATCGTCTCCGAGTGCTGTGAGATAATCCACCTGCCAATCCTTGGGCAAAGACGCACGTAGATACCAGGCAGTATTCAGCGTGTCGCCCGCAAAGCCCTTCCGCAGTAATCCTTGTCCTGCCTGCGAAAGCTCCACCATGCATTCGCCGATCGAAAGAACTCGCTTTGCCATATCCCGTCTCCGCCCTTCTTGATGAAATCAAATATCCCGCCCACGCGGAGTTAGGCCGGAAGACCATCGAATGGCAAGTCATCAGCAGTTGCTTTCATGCCAATCGAGTGAAGGAAACAAAGAAGTCGCGCTTTGCCTTTGTCTTTTCACGCTGAGTGACTAGTTTCAGATTCGGTTTGAAACGATTGAAGGAGATGAGCACGCATGACGACGCTTACGGCAGCAAAGGGCGATCCCAACTGGTGGCGCGGTGCGGTCATCTATCAGGTCTATCCCCGGTCGTTTCAGGATACGACCGGCGATGGCATTGGCGATATCAGGGGCATTACGCAGAGGCTGCCGTATATTGCGTCGCTCGGTGTGGATGCAATCTGGCTCTCGCCCTTCTTTACGTCGCCCATGGCCGATATGGGCTACGATGTTTCGGATTATTGCAATGTCGATCCGATGTTCGGAACGCTTTCCGATTTCGATGAGATGATGGCGGAATGCGAACGGCTTGGTCTCAAGGTCATCATCGATCAGGTGATTTCCCACACGTCCGATCAGCATCCCTGGTTCATCGAGAGCCGGTCCAGCCGCACCAATCCGCGCGCCGACTGGTATGTCTGGGCCGATCCCAAGCCGGACGGCACGGCGCCCAACAACTGGCTCTCCATTTTCGGCGGTCCGGGCTGGGAATGGGACGGTATCCGCAAGCAGTATTACATGCACAATTTCCTGACCTCACAGCCGGATCTCAACTTCCATAATCCGCAGGTGCAGGAGGCGATGCTGGGCACGGTCAAGTTCTGGCTGGAGCGCGGCGTGCATGGCTTCCGCCTGGACACGGTGAACTATTATTTCCACGACAAGGAACTGCGTAACAATCCGCCTATGGTCTACGATGCGGATTCAACGGGGCTCGAAACCGACACCAACCCCTATTCGATGCAGAACCATCTGTATGACAAGAGCCAGCCGGAAAACATCGAGTTTCTGAAAAAGCTGCGCTCGTTGCTGGATCAGTATGATTGCCGCACAACCGTGGGCGAAGTGGGGGATGGCGACCGCTCCCTGACAACGCTTTCCATCTATACCAGCGGCAATGACAAGCTGCACATGTGCTATACTTTCGATCTCCTGAGCCCGAAATTCACCGCCGACCATATTCGCAAGGTGGTGTCCAAGTGCCAGGAAATCGTGACGAATGGCTGGGTCTGCTGGGCCTTTTCCAATCACGATGTGCAGCGCCATGTGAGCCGCTTCATTGAAACGCCGGATGAGCGGCAACGGGTGGCGAAACTCGCGATCAGCGTTCTTGCCAGCCTGCGTGGGTCCATCTGCCTTTATCAGGGTGAAGAACTGGGCCTGCCGGAAGCCGAGCTTTCCTTCGAAGATCTGCGCGATCCCTACGGTATTCGCTTCTGGCCAGCCTTCAAGGGCCGTGATGGATGCAGAACGCCGATGGTCTGGGATTCGAAAGCGGCTCATGGCGGCTTTTCGCCAGGACCGAAGACCTGGCTTCCGGTGCCGACAGAACACGTCACGCTGGCGGTGGACACACAGGAGGATGACCCGAACTCCGTGCTGCACCACTATCGTCAGACGCTGGCCTTTCGTCGCAGCCATACAGCACTCTTCGATGGCGATCTGACCTTCCTCGACACACAGGCTGATCTGCTGGCCTTTGTGCGGGAAAAGGGTGAGGAGCGGCTTCTCTTCGTCTTCAACCTGACGCGGGATCCGCAGGATTTCCTTGTGCCTGCCTCCTTCGGTTCGATCACGCCGGTTTCCATGCCGGGCTTCGATGCAGGCCTTGAAGACAAGGTAGTGCAGTTGAAGGGCCTCGATGCCTTCTGCGCAAAAATCTGATGTGCGATCCCTCTCCGCCCGTGCGGGCGGAGAGGGAAGCTGTCTCATGCAGAGGCAGGCGCGTATCGTCCCGGTTCTGCCTTCAGTCTTGAAATATCCTGGATCGGGGGTGCGCCGAACAGCCTGCGATATTCGCGGCTGAACTGGGATGGGCTATCATAGCCCACGCGATGAGCCGCACTGGCGGCATCCAGAGCTTCCGACATGATGAGGCGGCGGGCTTCCTGCAGGCGAAGCTGCTTCTGATATTGTAGCGGGCTCATGGCAGTCACTTCGCGGAAGTGCTCGTGCAGGGAGGACGTGCTCATGCGTGCCTCCTGTGCCACGCGCTCCACGCTGAAGGGCTTGTCGTAATTCTGGCGTATCCAGGCAATGGCGCGGTTCACCTGCTGCAATCTGCTTTCCGGCATCAGCATGCGTTGCAGTTTCTGCGCCTGATCGCCGCGCATGAGGCGATAGAGCAGCTCCTTCTCCGCCAAGGGAGCGAGGAAGGCGATATCTTCCGGCGTGTCGAGCAACCGCAGAAGCCGCACGGCCGCCTCCAGCAATTGCGGATCGGTGCGGCTGAGGCAGAGCGCCTTGCCGCAGGATTTGGCAATGCCAAAGCCCGCGCGCGGAGGCGGCATTTCGATGAGCATCGTGCTCAGCGCGTTCAAATCCAGATCGAGCTTGAGGCTGAGATAGGGTTCGTCCGGACTTGCCTGAATGACCTGGCCTGTAATCGGCAGATCGGCAGAGGCAATCAGGTGCCGGGCAGGGCCGTATTCAAACACCTCATCCGCCAGCAGTACCTGCTTTACGCCTTGCGCGATGAGACAGAGCGCCGGTTGCTGAACGCCCGGCATCGGCTCCGTTCGCTTCGACATGCGCACCAGGCTGAGGCGGGGAATGCGCGTTGCAAAAATCCCGTCCTCTTCGGTGTGTCGTGCAATGATCTCAGTGAGTTCCTGAAGCCTGTCCATTTCGATCTCTAAAAAAGTCCCAATTTTGCAGGGATTTTGAGCGTCCTTGTTGGCCCTTTATAAGGCTTGGCCATGAAATGCGCCACAGGAAAAACCAGAGCTTCGGATTTTTGTGCAATCTGTTCGGTCGATCTTTCTACCGCTCTTGCGCGGCTGGCGGGCATAGAGAGGCTGCAACAGCAAACCAGCCTGCAGACTTTACGGAAAGGAGACGGAAATGCGCAATTTCCAGCATTATGTGAACCGCTTCATCAGGCAGATCCAATGGATGGTGGGGACCGCGAGCTATCGCTACCGCAAGTCCGTTGAACGCCGACAGGATGACGAGCTGCGCCGCCGGTTCATGAACGGCTGAACAATTACAGGAGCATCAACATGTCCAATCCCTTTGTCGGTCTCTGGATGACCGAGGACGGTCATATCCGGCACCAGCTTCTTGCCAATGGTCGCTATGTGGAAGCCCGCGGTGCGCGGGAGCGCGCCTATGAAGGCCGTTACTGGCTGGATGGCAACCGAATCACCTATCGCGATGACACCGGGTTCGCGGCGGATGGCGAGTTCCGTCATGACACGCTTTATCACGCAGGAATGGTGCTGCATCGCGATTGACAACGCCAGGAAGGTAAGCCCCGCGCGAAACAGTGTGCTTCGCGCGGCTCGACACATTTTTGCCATGGAGCGCCAGCACCTCTGCGTCCAGTTTGACCGGTACGGAGTGAAGAACGGATGGCAGGAACGCCCAGCGCATCGCCTGGACGCGTAGACCAGTGCGTTGATCCGACGGTCCGCATAATCCGCTCCCGTGATGCACAGCCCCGGCTTCGCTGGCGCCTATCTGTCGCCTGTCTTGCCCTGGCCTGGCTTGCTTCGCCCTGCATTGCTGGGGATGACGTGCCCGCCGCGGCAAATGCCGTTCCGGCCAAGACAGTTGTGCTTGCCCGTATGCGGCGTCTCAGCATTCGAACGCCAAAGAAGGCGCGTGTCTGGATGCCGCAGGTGGCGTCTGCGCCAAAGCTGGATCTGGTGGAGCGCCTGGGCGACGGCTCTCTTGGACAGTCTTCCTATTTCGATATCTCGCTGGATCTGGCAAAGGAAGAGGAGCTGTCGGTCGTTCCGCTGCCAATCCCCCGGACTGATCTGGCGCGTGCAGAGGAGCATGGGCCGGATCCTTTCAACTTGATCGTGAAGGATGCCTTGCTGGCAACACGCTCGCTGTCTGCCTCGTCATTGGCCTATGCGTCGCCCCGGCCGCAGGACGCCGCCGCTTTGGCCCATGCTGGCAATGTCAGCATCGCCACGCCACACCCGAATGCTGCACGCATCCGCCGTCTCGTCAGTCTTCCCGTTCATGAGGAGGCATTGGGCGATATTGAGGGTATTGTGGATGTGCCGCGGCAGGAGCTGGCAAATCTTGCCGCTGGCCTCGGCGCCCGAAGCGTAAAGGCGGGGGAGGAGCTGGATATTCTGGTGGGGCCGCATCCTCAGGACCCTGCGCGGGCGCAGATCGTCTTTGCCCGCCACCTTGGCAAAAATCGTCATGAGCGGATTCTAGCACGCCGGGATGATGGCCGTTTCCAGGAGGTGAGCGACCGCGCGCTTTATGACCGGATGGTGGTGGAGGCTCTGGCGGCCGAGCAAGAGGAGCTTCAGGCTGCGGGAAGTGACCAGCACCCGCGAGAAGCAACGGCCTTGAAAAATGCGGCGAGAGACTATCCGAAACTCGTCCAGCATCTCGTGAAGAGCAAGGTGCCGACGCAGATTGTGCTTCAGGTGGTCGAGCTTCTGCGCGTCAATGGCATTCACTGGAGCGAGAGGGAAGCGCTGCCGCAGATCAATCTGGTTTTCCGGAAAAGCGAAAGCGGCCAGCAGGATCTGGTCTGTGTGACGTTGAGAGACGGGCACAAGGATCGCCGTTTTTATCGATATGCCTCAGGCAATGGTAAGGCGGAATTCTTCGATGAGGCGGGGCGCTCGGTTTCCAAGACGCTGATGCACAAGCCTGTCGCTGCGGGTCAGCTGGGCGATGGATTTGGCTGGCGTGTGCACCCTATTCTCAGAACCCGCAAATTTCACAATGGGGTCGATTATCGCGCTCCCAAGGGTTCGCCCATTCAGGCGGCTGGTGACGGTGTTGTCGTCAAGATTTCCTCGGAATCGGGCTATGGAAAGTATGTTCGAATTCGCCATGAAGGCGGTTACACCACGACCTATGCGCATATTGAAGGAACGCCGAAGGACCTGAAGGTGGGAGATCGCGTGGCGCAGGGACAGGTGATTGCCTATGTGGGCTCGACGGGCCTTTCGACCGGCCCGCATCTCTACTACGAGCTGAAGGTGGGTGACAGCTACGAGGACCCGACCAAGGCGCAAATGCCTGCTGGCACGACCTTGAAGGGCCGTGCCCTGGAGGAGTTTCACCAGCAGGCAAGCCGCATTGAAACCATTGCGCGGCATATCAAGGATTCAGCGGCATCGGTCGCGCATCGTGCCAGTGACCTGCTCATTCCCGGCAGCGGTCCGAAGGCCGACTGAACCAGCCCGCATCCGGCGCCTCAGCCATCGATGAGGGCGAAGCGATCGACATCCACCATTCCTTTGTCGGAGATCTTCAAATGCGGAATGACCGGCAGCGGAAGGAAGGCGACCTGCAGGAATGGCTCTATCAGGGTAGTGCCCAGTGCGTAGGCGGCTTTGCGCAGATCGTAGAGAATGTCGCGGACCCGCTCATAGGGTTCAAGGCTCATGAGGCCCGCGATGGGAAGGGCGATCTCCGCTGTGACTTTTCCGTCCTCAACCACGACGAAACCGCCGCGAATGTCTGAAAGCCTGTTTGCGGCCAGAGCCATGTCTTCTTCCGATACGCCGACCACGCAGATATTGTGGCTGTCGTGGCCGACCGTGGAGGCGATTGCCCCTTTCTTCAGGCCGAAGCCTTGCACAAAGCCATTGGCATGATTGCCATTCTTGCCATGCCGTTCAATGACGGCAACGCGAATGATGTCGTTGGCGAGATCCACGGTGCTGCTGTTGCCGGAGGAGGGCAGGCGATACCGGCGATGCTCGGTGATGATCTTGCCCGGTAGAACGCCAATGACCGGCTGTTCCTCCTGACGTGCGGGCGTGGCGAAATCGGCGGCCTTGACCGTCCTTGCCTTCACACTGTCCAGTCCCACGGGGTCGACAGGTTTGCGGGTGGCAAATAGCGCATCCGTGACACGACGACCTGCGGAGAAGACCATCTGCGCCTTGCAGTTTTCCAGACTGTCGATCACGACCAGATCCGCCCGCCAGCCCGGAGCAATCAGGCCGCGATCTCGCAGAGCGAACGCGCGTGCGGCGGAAATAGATGCTGCGCGATAGACCGCAAGCGGTTCCACGCCGTGCGCAATGGCTGTGCGGATCATGAAATCCAGATGGCCCTCTTCGGCAATATCCAGCGGATTGCGATCATCCGTACAGAGGGCAAGATAAGGCGACAGCCGCTCGGTGAGGATCGGCATCAGGGCGTGCAGATCCTTCGAAACTGACCCCTCACGCACCAAAATATGCATGCCCTTGCGAATCTTTTCCATCGCCTCTTCTGCTGTGGTGCATTCGTGTTCGGTGCGAATGCCCGCAGAGAGATAGCCGTTTAGCCCATGCCCTGAGAGAAGCGGAGCGTGACCATCAATATGGGCGCCCTGGAACGCCTCCAGTTTTGCGATGCAGACGGGATCCTTATGGATCACGCCGGGAAAATTCATGAACTCGGCAAGCCCGATCACCTTCGGGTGGTTGCGGAAGGGCAGCAGGCGCTCGATCGGCAGGTCAGCACCCGCCGTTTCCAGGTGCGTGGCGGGCACGCAGGAGGAAAGCTGCACACGGATATCCATGATGGTTTCCAGCGCCGAATCCAGGAAGAACTGGATGCCTTCTGTGCCGATGACATTGGCGATTTCATGCGGATCGCAGATGGCCGTGGTCACGCCATAGGGCAGCACGCACCGATCGAATTCATGCGGCGTAACAAGCGAGCTTTCGATGTGCAGATGGGTATCGATGAAGCCGGGCACGACGATCTGCCCGGAAATGTCAAGCTCTTCGACGCCCTCATAGGCTTCGCAGGTGCCGACGATGCGATCGCCGCAAATTGCAATATCGGATGCGACAAGCTCACCCGTGACGAGATCGAAGAAACGTCCGCCCTTCAGAACGAGATCGGCAGGCTTGCGCCCGCAACCCATATCGATGAGATTTTCAAGGCGGGTTGTCATGCAAGCTCCTGTTCTTTGCAGTGAGCCTACACCAATAGCCGCAATTCCCGTTGTGGATCAATGCGGAGGGTGAAGCGGGCGGCAAAACTGCCGCCCGCCCATGCGTCATTACTGAGCAGCGACGCTCTTGCCATCCTGCCACTTGAACATTTCGAAGGTCTGCGAGGTCAGGTCACCATTTTCGCCATAGGTCAGGTCACCGATTGCGGTGGTGATCTTGTCGCCGGTCTTCAGCGCCTTGGCGACGGCAAGGCCATCATCCTTGGACTTCGCCTTCTCAATGCCAGCCTTGATGACTTCAACAGCCGCATAAGCATTCAGCGTGAAGGCTTCGGCCGGAATGTTGCGTGCAGCAAGCGCTTCCGCAGCAGCCTTGGCATTCGGGCTCTTCGTGGCGTCGGCGGCATTGGTGTAAAGCGTGCCTTCAACAGCCTTGGTGCCGATGGTCCACAGTTCCGTGTTGGACAGGCCGTCACCGCCAATGATTTGCGGCTTCACGCCGAGATCGGCCAGCTGGCGCGCCAGAAGACCTGCTTCCGGGTGGTAGCCGCCGAAATAGATCACCTCGACATTTTCAGCCTTCAGGCGGGTCGTGAGCGCGCTGAAGTCCTTGTCGCCAGCCGTGATGGCTTCGTTGACCACTTCCTTCACGCCACCCTTGTTGAGGGCGGCCTTGAAGGCATCTGCGAGGCCCTTACCATAGGCGCCCTTGTCGTTGATGATGGCGACGCGCTTGTCCTTGAGGTTCTTCAGCACGTAATCGGCAGCCACTTCCGCCTGCTGGTCATCGCGCCCGCAGGTGCGAAGGATGGTGGCAAGTTCGCGTGCTGTCAGGGCTGGCATGGTCGCCGTCGGCGTCACCATCACAATGCCGTTCTCAGCCAGAACATCTGATACCGGCATGGCAACGCCAGATGTCACCGGACCAACGACGAAATGGATGCCTTCGCCAACCATCTGGTTTGCGGCAGAAACGCCCTGCTTCGGCTCGCCGGCATCATCGGCAACTTTCAGCGAAACCTTTTCGCCCATGATGCCGCCTGCCTTGTTGATTTCGGCAATTGCGGTTTCTGCGCCGTTCTTGACCTGGGCGCCATAGGCCGCCAGAGGGCCGGTTACGGGAGCGATAAGGCCAATGACGACATCGGCATGGGCAACCGGCGCCAGAAGAAAGCAGGCCACGGTGGTTGCGCTCAGAAGGCTCTTCAATTTCATAGTTTTCTCTCCTTGGGCAGGGTGCTTGCCCCCTCTTATGGTTGCCGCTCTCTTCCCTCCGTCCCACGCAAGATGAGTATCGTCACGTGTCTGTCGCGGGTGAGAAGCGCGGTCCTGCGACCTGAGTCATATTTGACTTTCAAGCCGCATCCTTCTGTAGAAATTTGGAGCTTGCGAGGCAAGAAAATATCGCGTGAAGCGGGAAATTTGTGCAATTGCTGCAATGCAGCGCAGTTTTGCGCATGAATAGACAGATTAGAATATTCTCGCGCTCTATGTATTGGCCGGTTAATCCTGCGGTGCTGACAGTTCCAGGCTGAAGCCATCGCGGCTGCAGCGTTGCACTTTCCGTGGCCCGGAAGTGGCTCGCTCATGCAGCCGTTGCTCTTCGATCGACAGGCGCGTCACCGTGTTGCAGTCGAAGCCGCTATCGGGCAGTTGCGGCTTTTCCAGCTGGGGCGTGACGATCCTGGAGGTCTCGCTGTTCTGTCCGGCGCTTTCCCAGTTGATGGCAGGCATTGACGGGCTCTGCGCCAGGGCAGGCGAGGAGCCTTCCATAAGTCCAAGCGCAGCACACAATGAGGCGCAGACGAAAAGGGCGTGAACGAATCCGTGACGATAGGGTCGCATGCATCCATCAAAGAGCAGCGCGGGTTTTCGGTCAAGTCTCCGGATGGGCACTGTGGATCGGCACGATTTGCGCTCACTTGCAAAACGTCTTGACGATCTTGCCTTTCGGGCGCATGTCACTCGGCGTGATGAGTTCTTCATCTCATTCAAGGAACCCCCCAATGGACCCCGACAGTCGACAATCGACTTCCGAAATCCTGCCTGTCGGATAGCCTTGCCGCTCCCACAGGCAGACAGCCTGTGAAGGAGCCAGCCCATGCTGCGTATTTACGAGCGTGATACCGATCGCCTTGCGCTTCGCGATCATTCAAACGACACCACTGACAAGGCCGTCTGGTACGATCTCCTCAAGCCGAACGCCGCCGAGGCTGCCCATGTGGAAGCAAGCCTTGCCATTTCGCTTCCGACGCGTGACGAGATGGAGGAGATCGAGCTCTCCGCCCGGCTCTATCAGGAAGACGGCGCTGAGTTCATGACCATGACCGGGTTGACCAACCTGGATGGCGATGAGCCGGTAAAGACGCCAATTACCTTCATCCTCAAAGGCAATGAACTGGTGACGCTTCGTTATGCCGAAGCCAAGCCGTTTCTGATGTTTGCCGGTCGCTCCATGCGCGGCAATGGCCAAAGCTATACCTCCGGCGAGGATATCATGCTGGGGCTTATCGAAGCGGTCATCGACCGGCTCGCGGATGTGCTTGAGCGGATGGGCAACGAGATCGACGCCATTTCGCGCGAGGTCTTTCGCGGCAAGAAAGCAAAGGCCAACGAGAAGGAGCGTGACCTTCAGGCGCTGATCGATCAACTCGGTCAGAAAGGCGATTTTCTCAGCAGCGCTCGTGAGAGCCTTGTCAGCATTTCGCGCCTCGTTGCCTATCATGCGGCACTCGAAACCCCGAGCCGCAAGCTCACCAAGGAAACGCGCCAGATGATCAAGCTGTTGCAGCGCGATGCGTCATCCCTTGGCGATCATGCCGCATTCCTGTCGGGAAAGATCAATTTTCTGCTGGATGCCACCCTTGGCCTTATCAACCTTGAGCAGAACCAGATCATCAAGATTTTCACCGTCGCGTCGGTGGTGTTTCTTCCACCCACTCTGGTTGCTTCGGTCTACGGCATGAACTTCGAGGGCATGCCTGAGCTTAGATGGCAACTTGGCTATCCTTGGGCGGTCGTGCTGATGATACTATCGGCAGCCCTGCCTTTTCTTTACTTCAAACGCCGCGGGTGGCTTTGAAAGCGGATTTACCTTGAGTATGTGATTTGGCTAAAAAAAGCGTGCCGCCTGTGTTGGATGCAGAAAAACTGCGCAGGCGGCACCAGTTATGGATTATGTCAGCGCTGTCATTGCGCAAAAATAAAAAAATCAGGCGGCGTTCTTCGTCGCTTCTTCTTCGCAATAAAGAGACTCAAGCGTCTGCAGAACCTTCATAACGGACTCGGCAGAGCTGGAGTAATAAATGGTCTGCGCATCGCGGCGGGTATTGACCAGTTTCTGGGCGCGCAGCTTAGAAAGATGTTGTGAGAGTGCTGATTGGCTTAGTCCGACCTTGGTAGCGAGCGCGCCGACGGCAACCTCGCCCTTGACCAGGCAGCACAGAATCATCAGTCGCTTGGGATTTGCCATGGCGGACAGCAGGTTGGCGGCCGCTGCGGAATGCTCGGTCAGTGATGTCATTAATCTTCCCTCAAGTCTTCCCCTAAAAACCTTGCTCCGATTTCTCGGTAACAATGTAACGCTAATCTACCAAGTCCTTGTGGTGATTGTATATCCCTAAATTCTACGTATACGCTGTACACCTGCTAGTAAGCGTGAAATAGGCGTTGCTACCGCTTTGTTTTGTCTTTCAATCGCTTGAAGAAGGGAAATTATCGTTACAAATGTGTCCGTTAGCATAGACGCACGCAATAATAGGCGAAAATGAGTGCACCTTTTGGTTGTGCTTCTGTGAGGTAAATCTAAATATTCGTCTACGCGATGATTTGAACAAAAACATTTAGAAATTTGACCAGTTGGAAAAAATCTCGGCCCCGTGCTGGCGCGCTTACGCGACCGGGGCGCAAAGATCTGCAGCATCAAGGTTGAAGGCGCGCCCAAAACCCCCATTCAGGGATGCTCGTTGGGGTATGATTCGCATGAAGCTGAAGTCGGGAAAATCGATGTAGAGGGCAGATTTTGGATGATGCCCCAGAAAGATGTCGCGCAGTTGCGGCCGTTCCGGTGCGTCCTGAGCGACTTTTTCTGCCAGAGCCATGACGGTGATGCGGGCATGAGCCAGCGGATCGCCTTTGCCGGGTTCGCCTGCCATGAAAGAACAGCGCGGATCGGCCAGCAGACTGCGCGTGTGGGCGGCAAGCGTTGACACCAGAATGAAGGGAACCCCTGACGGATCAAGGGCAACCAATACTCTGCTGACGCTTGGCCAGCCAGTTTCGGGATCAAGCACGGCCAAGGAGACATAGCGCGCCGATTGGAGGAGCTGACGCGCCAGGAGGCGCGCCTGCTCGTCGGTCGGACGTATGACTGACGTCTTGTCAGGCATGGATCAGCTGTCCTTCCGCCGATGCCGGGTCAGCCCGGCAATGATGTCGTCGGGGCCGATGATGCCGAGCACTTCGCCATTGTCAACCACGCCGATCACGCCGGGCTGGCGTGCCATGGCATCGAGAATATCGACAAGAGGCGTCAGCGGTTTCGCGGTTGCCGTAACCGGTTGATGCGCGGCCTGCGACTGTGTGCCCGGGCGCATGACATCGCTGGCGGTCAGCATGCTGATCGGGTTCATGTTCTGCACGAAATCCGCCACATATTGGTCTGCCGGTGCCCGCACGATCTCCTGAGGGGTGCCACATTGGATGATGCAGCCGCTCTCCATGATGGCAATCCGGTTGCCAATGCGGAAGGCTTCATCCAGATCGTGACTGACGAACAGGATCGTCTTCTTAAGCCTGCTCTGGAACTCCAGAAGTTCGTCCTGCAGGCGTGTACGGATCAGCGGATCGAGCGCGGAAAAGGGCTCGTCCATCAGCAGGATCGGAGCGCCTGTGGCAAAGGCACGGGCGAGGCCAACCCGCTGCTGCATGCCGCCTGACAGTTCCCCCACTTTGCGATCTGCCCATTTCGACAGGTTGACCAGTTGCAGTTGTTCCGCAACCCGCTGCTTTCGCTCCGGTTCGGGCAGCCCCGCCAGTTCCAGGCCAAAGCCGACATTTTCCGCCACGGTGCGCCAGGGCAGAAGGCCGAATTGCTGGAATACCATTGAGACGGTGTTCATGCGCAGCGCCCGCAGGGCCTTGGGCGAACAGTTGTAGGGATCGATACTGCCGCCATCTGTCCTGACGGAAACGCTTCCGCGCACCACCGGTGCCAATCCGTTGACCGCGCGCAGCAGAGTGGATTTTCCGGAGCCGGAAAGTCCCATCAGGACCAGGATCTCGCCCTCGCGAATGCTGAGGGAAGCCTTGGAGACACCCAGCACCTGCCCGGTGCTGGCTGCAATCTCATCGCGGTTATGCCCTTTATCCATGAGCGCGAGCGCCTGGGCCGGACTGTTGCCGAAGATGATATCGACTTCGCCAAAGGTGATAGCGTCACTCATCAGGCCTCTCCCTCGCTATCGGAACGGAACATGCGATCAAGAATGATCGCGAGGATCACGATACAGAGGCCCGCTTCGAAACCACGCGCCACATTGACCGTATTGAGGGCGCGTACCACCGGCACGCCAAGGCCGTTGGCCCCGACCAGCGCTGAAATGACCACCATGGAAAGCGAGAGCATGATTGTCTGCGTGAGCCCTGCCATGATCTGCGGCATGGCGAAAGGCAGTTCGACCTTCCGCAGCACCTGGCCAGGCGTTGCGCCAAAGGCCACGGCTGCTTCTGTCAGGGAGGAAGGTGTGGACACAATGCCCAGGCGGGTGAGGCGGATGGGTGCTGCAATGGCGAAGATGACCGTGGCGATCAATCCCGGCACCATGCCCAGACCGAACAGGATCAGTGCCGGAATGAGGTAGACGAAAGTGGGTATCGTCTGCATCAGATCCAGCACGGGTCGCATGAAACCGTAAAGCCATGGCCGCCTGGCGGCCGCAATGCCGAGCGGTACGCCGATAGCCATGCTGACCGCCGTTGCAGCCAGCACCAGCGCCAGTGTTTCGGTGGTTTCTTTCCAGTATCCCTGATTGATGATGAGAAGCAGGCCGAGGGCTGTGAAGAGTGCCAGGCCGAGGGAGCGCCGCATGTAGAAGGAGAGGGCGGTTATCCCGGCCACGACCGCAAGCGGATGCGGCCATTGAAGAACGAAGAGAAGCGCACCGATAACGTGCGAGAGGATGAAGGATAGCCAGTTAAAGAAGCTGGCCCCGCTCAAGGTGAGCCAATCGACGAACCACTTGGCCCACATGCCAATGGGGATTTTGGATTCGGTAATAAATTCCAAAGGCTTCTTCCCGTGTTTGATGTGTCACGATGAAAGGGCCCAACGCATGCACGATGCGTAACACCCGAGTTAGAACGCTACGGGATAAACGTCCCATGCGAAGTTTCCAGAACTGACGGGTCATCGAGGGCTTAGGGAGAAACCCTCACAAGGAGTATTCATCCCGCGGGGCGAATGATGGCCCGGCTTGCGGCGCTGCGCTTACCACAACGGGTCGCAGCGCCGTCATCAAGAGATGATCAAAGACCGAGCTTGGCCTTCACGGCTGGCAAGGCGTCCTTGCCGTCCAGCGTGGTAACGCCGGCAAGCCATGGTTCTACAGCCTTGGGATTGGCCTTCAGCCATGCTTTGGCGGCAGCCTGCGGCTCCTGTCCGTCATTCAGGATCTTGCCCATGATTTCGTTTTCCATGGGCAGCGTGAACTTCAGATTTGTGATGAATTTTCCGGCATTCGGGCATTCGGACGTATAGCCGGCGCGCACATTGGTGAAGACGCTCGCGCCACCGAAGTCGGCACCGAAAACCTCGTCACCGCCGGTGAGGTAGGTCAGCTTGTAGTTGGCGTTCATCGGATGGGGTTCCCAGCCGAGAAAAACGACCGGCTCACCGGCGCGGTCTGCGCGTGACACCTGTGCCAGCATGCCCTGCTCGGACGATTCGACCACTTCGAAAGACTTGAGACCGAACTGGTCCTTGGCGATCATGTCCAGGATCAGGCGGTTGCCATCATTGCCCGGCTCGATGCCATAGATCTTGCCGCCCAGCTCCTTGCTGTGCTTGGCAATATCCTTGAAGTCCTTGATGCCCAGTTCCGCGCCCTTGGCATTGGTGGCAAGCGTATATTTCGCGCCAACGAGATTGGGGCCGAAGGACTCGACAGACTTGTCGGTGAGGAATGGACGAACATCATTTTCCTGGGTGGGCATCCAATTGCCGAGGAAGACATCGATGTCCTTGTTCTTCAGGGACTGGTAGGTGACCGGAACCGAGAGCACCTGTATCTGCGGCTTGTAACCCAAGGCTTCGAGAACAACCGCGGCAGTGGCGGTTGTCGCTGTGATATCTGTCCAGCCAACGTCCGAGAAGCGAACGGAGCTACAGCTTGCGGGATCGGCAGCCAGCGCCTGGCCCGTAGCGGCCAGAACGAGACCAGCCACCAGCGATAGTTTCAGCGAGGTTTTTGCGTGCATGGTTGATGCTCCGTTTTTTAAGGTTCCCCGGCCATTATCAATAAATGGAACGCGCTCGCAAGCTGGCCTGTCCGCGGCATGCTTGAGGTGGTTTTTGCGACATTGTGGCAGAATTGTGTTTTGATCCCGGTCAAGGCGCCGTCCTCCCCCAATGCTACCAACCGCTTGCTGAATGACGGGGAACAAGGACGTTTGCCCCGCTCAAGGAGAAGTAAGATGAGATTCTGCAAGGCTGTTCTCGCTCTTGGCGCCACCTTTGCCATTTCGCTCGCCGCTGGCGTTGCCAGCGCTGCCGACCATGAGGTCAAGATGCTGAACAAGGGCAGCAATGGCGAGGCTATGGTTTTCGAACCATCCTCGCTGAAAGTGGCTGTCGGTGATACGGTTCGCTTCGTTCCGACGGATAAGGGACATGACGCGGCGACCGTGAAGGATATGGTGCCGGCAGGCGCGGCAGAAGCGGTTGGCAAGATGAACCAGGAACTGGTCGTCACGATCGAGAAAGAGGGCGCCTATGTCATCAAGTGCTCACCGCACTGGGGCATGGGCATGGTGGCTCTGGTCGTTGCTGGCGATGGAACGCCGGCCAATCTGGAGGCCATCAAGGCGGCGAAGCTGCCCAAGAAGACACGAGAGCGTCTGGACGCCGAGATCGCAGCGCTCGGTCTCTGAAGCTTTCAATTGCCCTTCATTTGGCTTGTCTATAGCAATGGTGTCAGGAGAGGACTTTGCGGCCTCTCGCTGATACCGGAGGCAAGACGGTGGGACAGGGTGACATAATCCGGGATAGCAACGGGATTGCAGAGCGGCTGGCTCAGTTGCAGGCGAACCTGAACGAGCTGGCCGATGCACTATGTTCTGCGCCCGAGACACAGGAACCCGTTTCCGAGGATGCGGCCTGGCAGCTCAGGGAAGCCCATGCCGGGGGTGTTGATGAAGTCCTGCTTGAGGCGCGGCAGCTGGAAAGCCTTCTGGCACGGCATATCGCGCTTCTTGAGCGGGATACCTCGGCGGCAACGGCTCCTCTTCAACGCCGGCCATCCGAAGCAAGCCCGGGGCTGTTCAACCTGTTTGGTCTTTTTCGCAAGGCGCCTGCGCACAGGTCCCGTTCGCTTGAAGATCAGGCCGCCAGTCGCCTGGTCAGGCTGATTGGCGAAAGCCATGATCTCGTCGCTTGCCTGGAAGATCACCAGGATCTTGTCGCAGGTCAGCTGTCCCGTAGCGAGGCCTGCGTGACTGCGCAAATGGCGAAGCTGAATGCTGTTGCGATCTCTGCTCAGCCCGATGCCGATACCCGCCTTCTGATGGCGCGTATTGAAGCGCTGGAGGATTTTGTCGATGCCTTGATTGGCATGACGGCGACGACGAACGTGTTTCTCAACAAGCTGAGGGTGGATGCGGAAGAGAGGATCCTTCTTCTTCATGGGCTGGAATGGCCGGATCTTCACACTCTGGCAAACCAGTCACCAAGGCTGAAAGCGCTGTTCGACAGGGCCGACCGGGGACTGCTTTCGGCGGGCTGTCTTGCCCAGCGCAAGCTTCATCTGGATGAAGCGTTCCAGCGGCGGGCCGCGCAATCTCGACAAGTGGCCGGTGGATGATTACCTGAGGCTGAAATTTCACCGCATAAGGAAACCTGACCGAATGGATGCCATCGCCGTCTTCTTCCGCTCATTGGGCACTGCTCTGAAACAGGGCTTGCGATTGTTGACGGCCTGGCTGGTCTGGCCGTTTCTGGCGGCGCATGGCTGGTACAGCCAGCGCAACCTTCTGATCAAGCTGCCGGTTGCTGCGCTGGCTGTGTTGCTGGTGGCTCTCTACGGATATTTCATCTGGCAAACCCAGGTCTGGCGCGGCTTCGACCCGAACTTCGTGGATCGCTACGGCTTTGCCGAGCGCAAACTTGCCGCAGGTCAGCCTCTGCCTGCGCCAGAGAGTTCTCCTGCGCTCAGCGATAACACATCAACCCAGCCATCGGCGAATGGGCAGATCGTGACATCTGTGGCCAATCGCTGCCAGACCTCCGGAATTGTGGAGGTGGCGGCCGATCTGACGGACACGAATGTCAATCAGAACGCCTGGATTTCATCCATGCTGCTCTACCGGCTGGGGCTGTTCGGTCTCGATTGGGACAGGACGCCTTTCCTCGACAACAAGGCTGCGTTCCAGCGCGGAGTTAACCAGACTGTGCGACGCACCGCCGTTGAACTGGTGGATACGCTGGGGCGCGTGCGTGGCACATCCGGGATCAACGGCGATCTGCAGGATGCACGTGGCAACCTGCAATTCGATGAGTTTTCCTGGTATTTCGGCCTTCAGCCATTCGGCTTCAAAACCCCGACGCCCAGCTATTACCGTGCGGCCATCGGAAGCCTGCGAAAGTTCAATCTGGATCTGGCGAACTGCCAGGCGGTTTTCGATACGCGGGCAGACAATCTGGTGCAGTTTCTCGACCGGATTGCCAATGATCTTGGCTCCACATCCGCCATTCTGCGCGAGCGGTCCGAGAATTATAACGGTGGATGGTTCGATACGCGTGCGGATGACCGTTTCTGGTTCGCCTATGGTCAGCTCTATGGCTATTACGCCATCATGTCGGCAGCTGGCGCCGACTTCCATCAGGTGCTGCAGGAGCGCAACCTGACCTCGTTGTGGAACGATACGCTGCAACAGTTTCGATCCGCCCTGCGCATTCGTCCGCTGATTATCTCGAACGGCGCTGAGGATGGAATCATCATGCCATCACATCTGGCAACAATTGGATTTTATACATTGCGGACCCGCTCCAATCTCGTCGAAATCCGCTCGGTTCTCGATCGATAAGGCCCATCAGGCGAGGCTCTGCCGCAGCAGGCGGGGCCTCGGCTTCTTCACTCAGCCGCGTACGGTACTGTCTGTCTGATAACGGAAATCGCAGCGGTGTGGATGAACTTCAAAGGCAATGCCGACAATCTCTCCGCTGGTGCCCGGCTTTTCCCGGAAGCGGCCAATCGAGCAGACATAGCGGTAAGGCGGCTTCTTGTCGGCGGAGATCCGGTGAATCTTCTGGAACGCCATCGGATGCAGGCAAGCCACTTCGTCGCTTTCCATCACGGCGCTCAAATCGTCAGGATGGATGCGTTCTGAATATTCCATCAGATTGATCGGCCCGTCCGTCGGCTTCAGGCCATAGAGGCGGCTGTACGTGGCGTCACAAAAGGTGTGACCGCTATCCAGATCCTGGCGCCATAACCCGACCGGATTAAACGTCGTCAGGATGCCAAAAACTTCTTCAGCCGAAATGCCAA
Organism: Affinirhizobium helianthi; assembly: GCF_042680945.1. Taxonomy (NCBI): domain Bacteria; kingdom Pseudomonadati; phylum Pseudomonadota; class Alphaproteobacteria; order Hyphomicrobiales; family Rhizobiaceae; genus Affinirhizobium; species Affinirhizobium helianthi. The sequence continues at coordinate 51,119 of NZ_JBHUEQ010000021.1, forward strand.
AGTCATGAAGTCTGCTAATCCGCTCTTGTGATGAACCTGATTGCGGCACAGCGATTGAACCCTCTTGAGGCACAGGGCGCGCCTCAAACCATTAAGTGATCAGACGCAGCCTAATGGCTTTCGCTACCAGTTGGGTTCGATTCACGCAATCTAGTTTCTTGATTGCCTTGTTGAGGTAAGCATTAACAGTGTGATCGGACAAAGACAGGATTTCCGCGATTTCCGAAGAAGTTTTTCCCTGTGAGGTCCAGCGCAGTACTTCAAGCTCACGCGCGGTGAGGATGCATTTTTTTTGTGGATCCAGGCGGCGAACCCGGTCAAAAACCCGGAAGCTCTGCAGCATCAGCATTCCCACTTCATTCAGTTCAGGCAGGGTGAGCAGCGGGCGATCGCCGTCGAGCCTGATCATGAAGCCGCTTCCGTCCGATGATTGAAGCGGCATGGCAACGCCTGTGGACATGCCGTGCGCTTTGGAAAGCCGTCGCATCGGCTCCGGAAAGTCCAGGGGCCAGCCATCGTCATATTGCGGATCGAAACTCCAGCACAGTGGAAGCGCCATGTTTTTCAGAAGAGGTACGATAGGGCAGGCATTCAAAAGGCGAAGTCGATCGAACTCTCGCACATAAGCGCGCGGCAGATTGCCATCTATGATCAGAGGGTCGATCAGGGAGTCCGTCGCTGCGGGGGCGCTCATAAGTGCGAAATAACGAAAACCAAATTGTTTGGGTAGTTTTGCAACGGCGGCCAAGATTGCGGCGCGAGATTCTGCGCTGGAAATCTCCCTGCTAAGTAGCGAATGCCGTTCAAGCGTTATCATATTCTTCCGATAAAAGTTCGCGCCTTATTTCGTTACACGCAATATATCTCAAGGCACGTCCATTGCCAATGTTATTTTCGTATTTGCACATCTATACTAATGAGAGCCTTACGTTTTGGCGAGATTTGCCGACGGCCGTTGTATTGTTTTGACGCAACTGCTCTGGCCTAATAGAGGTTCTGCAGGGGTAAAGTAAAGCCGACGTTCACGAATCTGCCGGAACTAGGCCCTGAATGTGCTGCCGTTGAACACTTCCTCCATGCTCGATTCGCAAACTTGCACGTTAACCATTTATTAAGGATTCTGGGGGTGGCGCGTCAAGAAGGTCGCCACCCGAACGTGTGCCAGGAAGAAGGTGTTTTAATATGTTATATTTCTAACGCGTTATTGTGCCGACGGTAATATTTCTTTTTCTTTATTTTGCGGTGCGGGAGAAGGTGGCGGAAGCCATTTCCGTGCCTGTCTCAATGCGCTATGCAGCATTGTCTTTCCGTCGCTCTGGAGGTTTCAGGTGAGCATTCCCTCGGACATCAGCATTGCCCGCAACGCACGCAAGAAATCCGTGCTGGAAATTGGCCAGGCGCTTGGCGTCCCGGCGGCTGATCTTGTTCCCTACGGACACGACAAGGCGAAACTGTCGCCCGGTTTCATTGAGAGCCTTGAGGTCAGAGGCGATGGCAAGCTTATCCTGGTGACCGCGATCAACCCCACCCCGGCAGGTGAGGGGAAGACGACGACCACCGTGGGGCTGGGTGACGGGCTTAACCGTATCGGGAAGCGCGCAATGATTTGCTTGCGCGAACCCTCGCTCGGTCCATGTTTCGGAGTGAAGGGCGGGGCCGCTGGTGGCGGCTACGCGCAGGTCGTGCCCATGGAGGACATCAACCTTCACTTTACCGGTGATTTCCATGCCATCACCTCTGCGCATAATCTGCTGGCAGCGATGATCGATAACCACATCTATTGGGGCAATGCGCTGGATTTCGATCTGCGTCGCATTACCTGGCGCCGCGTGATGGACATGAACGACCGTGCGCTTCGTCAATTTGTCGGGCCGCTCGGCGGTGTTTCCAACGGTTTCCCGCGCGAGAGCGGCTTCGACATTACGGTTGCATCGGAGATTATGGCCATCCTTTGCCTTGCGAGAGACCTTGCCGATCTTGAAGCGCGCCTCGGCTCCATTGTCGTCGGCTATCGGCGGGATCATTCGCCAGTCTTTGCACGCGACCTAAAGGCAGACGGTGCCATGGCTGTGCTTTTGAAGGATGCCATGCAGCCCAATCTGGTGCAGACGCTGGAGAACAATCCGGCTCTGGTGCATGGCGGCCCCTTCGCCAATATCGCACATGGCTGCAATTCTGTCGTGGCGACAAGGACTGCACTCAAGCTGGCCGATTATGTGGTGACGGAGGCGGGCTTCGGAGCCGACCTCGGGGCAGAAAAATTTTTCGACATCAAGTGTCGCAAAGCCGGGCTGAAGCCAGCGGCGGCTGTTCTCGTTGCTACTGTCCGTGCCCTGAAGATGAATGGCGGCGTGGCAAAAGCCGATCTTGCTGCAGAAAACGTCGAGGCATTGTTGCGTGGCAGCGTCAATCTCGGGCGCCATGTCGAAAACATTCGCAAGTTCGGTGTACCGGTTATTGTTGCCGTTAATCATTTTTCCACCGATACGGCGGCGGAGGTTGAGGCTCTGCAAGCCTATGCGCGGACGCTCGGTGTTGAGGCCGTTCTCTGCCGCCACTGGGCTGAAGGTTCTGCTGGTATTGAGGGGCTTGCCCGCAAGGTTGCCGATCTTGCAGACCGGGGCGAGGCAAACTTCCAACCGCTTTACGCCGACGACATGCCGCTGATGGGCAAGATCGACGTCGTGGCAAAGGAGATCTATCGCGCGAGCAGCGTGGTGGCTGAGAAAGCAGTGCTGGACCAGCTGGCCGCTTTCGAGGCGCAAGGCTATGGCCACCTGCCGGTTTGCATTGCCAAGACGCAGTATTCATTCTCTGCTGATCCCAGCCTCCTCGGAGCGCCCACCGATCATGTCCTTCCGGTTCGCGAGGTCAGGCTATCGGCAGGTGCCGGATTCGTGGTGGCAATTACCGGCGAAATCCGCACCATGCCCGGATTGCCGCGCTCGCCATCGGCCGAGAGAATTATGCTGAGCGAGGAAGGCTATATAGAGGGTCTCTTCTGATGATCAAAGGTTGCAGGCTTCTTGCGCTAAAGGAGCCTGCTGTCACGCTTGTTCAAGAAAATGCAGGTGGCCTTGCTCATTTTGGGCCACATATGTTCTTTGCAAGGTCGTGATTAACTATCAGAATATCGGGTTGTTCCGTCGCGATACATATTCTACGGAAACTCTATACTTTCCTTACTGCGAGTGTGTTAAATTTAAATAGCTTAATAAGGATTTTTGAAACTCTCTACGCTAGGCTGTACGCTCTGGACGGAGAAAGCTGATGCAACTGAGCGGTTTGACCACGCTAGAGAAGCCTCGATCAAGATTTTTGTTGTGGTTGACTGAAATGGGCGCAGATGTGCCTGTTGACGTGCGCATGCGGCTATACGCGGCTTTGGCCTCATCCACCGTACCCGTGATTTTTGCATCGCTGAATTCCGCCTTCGTTGCAGTGATTGCGTTTTTCCGCTCAGGCAACAGAATTTTCCTGCTATTCGCGTTGATCGACATTCTGGGCCTCTCGCTGCGGGTGGCGGCCCCCAGATTGAAGATCATGAAGACTTTCGCCTCTGATGTCGTGATCCTGACAGGTCTTCTGTGGGCCCTGATGGTCGGCCTCAACACGATGATGATAGGTATCGGCGATGACACGGCGATGATCGTCCTGTCTGTTGCCAGTGCTCTTGGCTGCTGCGCCGGGATCATATCCCGTAATTATGTCACGCCTCGCATGGGGTTAGCGCAGGTGATCGTTATCGATCTAGGCTTCAAGATTTCCTTTGGCATTTCTCATCCCGAGTTCCTGCCCGTCATTCTGTTGCAGGGCGTCATATTCTGCGGAATCGTCGATTGGATGATGCGTCAGCAACTGGCGACATCCGTACAGGCAATTTCATCGGAGTTGGAAAGCCGTCGTCAGGCGCTGCTCGATCCGCTGACAGGGGTATTGAACAGGCGTGGTCTGCACGAACGGGCGCAGCACATGATGGCGAAACAGCAATTGCTCGCTCTTTTCTATCTCGATCTGGATGGCTTCAAGCAGGTCAATGACCGCCTTGGCCACGGGGCAGGCGACGACCTGCTGCGCCAGGTTGCGAAACGCCTGGAGGCTACCGAACCAGGCGCGGCCATCTGCCGCCTCGGGGGGGATGAATTTCTCATTCTTGCGCCTTCACACCACGCTCAGGAGGCGGTTCGCACGGCCAGCAGAATGATCCGCGCCATGAGTATGCCCTATAATACCGATGTGGGACCAGCGAATGTGGGTGCGAGCATCGGGATCTCCTTCGTCAATATGGAGGAGGGCCTCGACCGGGCGATGAAGGAGGCTGACGCAGCGCTTTATCGCGCTAAGGATGCTGGACGTGGTCGTGCCGTTCTGCATGAGCCCGAAAGCGGGTGCAGCCGAGCATCAGCGTGACACGGGCAGTCTCATTTAGCGGCAGTAGCGATAGCCTCCGTTTCGCTCAAGAACGTCCAGATGCAAATGGTCCTCATGCGTTGCATCGCTGCCTGGCGACAGCACCGTGGTAAAGTGCAGGCAGGCACCGGCGGTGACGGTTCTCTGGAAGGCGCCGATCATGGTTGAATCCTCAGCCTTCGGGGTCATTTTCACCGGCTCTCCCTGATCCAGTTCCAGCGCGATTATATCGATGGCATTGCCACGCGCATGCTCTGAAATCTTGCCCGCGTCCGCATGGTTGCGCTTGCGGCAGGCATAGGTCGTTGCATTGCGAACGCCGGTCAATTTGGCATTCGGCACGGCGACCGCCAAGGCAGGCTGCACGGTGTCCTTCAGCCAGTGGGAAAGCGCGCGGGCGGCCTCGCAGCGCATCGGTGTGGGTTCGGAAAGCGTGACGCCGGGCAGGGGCTTGCGGACGATGAGCGGCTTCTCGATGCCACACACGCCTTCCTCCTCGGAAATCGGGTCCGTTTCGCTGAAGATCGCACCCACGGATTTGAGATCCGAAAGGCAGGCCGCCAGCTTTTCGCGATCTTCCTTGACAATTGCGGAGGCAGGAGGCTCTGCACTCTCAGATGGCGCATCTACCGCCGTGTCGTCGGGTTTGGTTGAGGGAGAAGACTTCTCCCCGTCCTCGGACACGGTCGGCAGGGTGGCGGGCGCGTCCTTCGTGTGAGGCTTCGGTGCTTCTGTGCCTTCCGGCAGTGTGGGGGCGGCCGGGCTTGCCGTATCCGTTCTTGTATCCGGCTTTTCTTCGGGCAGGGGGCCTTTCTCTGGAAGCGATGCGCCGAGGAGGATGACAAGTGCTGCTGTGACCAGCAGGAGAGGGTGATGCATGCGTGTCCTCCGCTTCGGATGCTGCGGATAACGCATCAGGTCGAATTTGGTCGCATTCCTTGTGCTGCAACTGCATGCAGGCTCTTGCGAAGGGGCTTTGGCTGGGGTATCAGTTTCGCCCATGAAAACGTCGCTGATCATGGCTATCTGGTGGTGGGCTCGCTGAAAACGCGGCCTTGACCAGTCATGTTCAAAGACAAGACAAAGCCGCCCGACCATCGAGGCGGCTTTCTTGTTGAGAAGCCCCTCCGAAGCCGGGTCTGGAGCGCGTATGAAGCACCGCTATTGGTGTTTATGCGTGCATCGAACAGGACAGAGAAGTCCAGAGGTGGAGCATGGTGACAATCATTGAAGACGATGGTTCCGAGGTCTATGAGACCCGAGGCGGGATCAAGGTCAGCCGCAAGCGCAGGGCCGCACCCTATGCGGATGCCATTTCAACCTATGTCGACAAGCTGGATGAGCGGCGCGGCGCTGTTTTCTCGTCCAACTATGAATATCCAGGCCGCTATACGCGCTGGGATACGGCCATTGTCGATCCGCCGCTTGGCATTTCCTCCTTCGGCCGCAAGGTCTGGATCGAAGCTTACAATGAGCGCGGCGAGGTTCTGCTGGATTTTATTGCCGAGCGTCTTGCACTTGAAAGCGAGTTGACGCTGGGCGAACGCAGCGCCCGTCGACTGGATCTTTCCGTTAATCTGCCGACACGTGCGTTTACGGAAGAAGAGCGCTCCAAGATGCCGACCGTGTTTACGGTTCTGCGCGCGGTTGTCGATCTCTTCCATTCGGATGCAGATAGCTCCATTGGTCTTTTCGGCGCGTTTGGTTACGATCTGGCGTTCCAGTTCGATTCCATCGAACTGGCCTTGAAGCGCCCGGATGACCAGCGTGACATGGTGCTGTTCCTGCCGGACGAAATTCTGGTGGTCGATCACTACTCGGCGAAAGCCTGGATCGACCGTTACGATTTCAGCCGTGGGAATAAGACCACATTCGGCAAGGCGCAGGATATTCCAGCAGAGCCTTTCCGCACGACGGATACCATCCCGCCGAAGGGCGATCATCGTCCCGGCGAATATTCGGAGCTTGTGGTGAAAGCCAAGGAGAGCTTCCGTCGCGGCGACCTGTTCGAGGTCGTTCCCGGGCAGAAGTTCATGGAGCGCTGCGACAGCAAGCCATCGCAGATTTCCAATCGCCTCAAGGCGATCAATCCCTCGCCCTATTCCTTCTTCATCAATCTCGGCCAGCAGGAATATCTGGTGGGGGCTTCACCGGAAATGTTCGTGCGCGTTTCTGGTCGCCGCATCGAAACCTGCCCGATTTCCGGTACGATCAAGCGCGGCGAGGACGCCATCTCCGATAGCGAGCAGATTCTCAAGCTGCTCAATTCGAAGAAGGACGAATCCGAGCTGACCATGTGCTCCGACGTGGACCGCAACGACAAGAGCCGCGTTTGCGAACCCGGTTCAGTCAAGGTTATCGGGCGTCGCCAGATCGAGATGTATTCCCGCCTTATCCATACGGTGGATCATATCGAGGGTCGCCTGCGTCCGGATATGGATGCCTTCGATGGCTTCCTCAGCCATGCCTGGGCGGTCACGGTGACAGGCGCGCCCAAGCTCTGGGCCATGCGCTTCATCGAGAAGCACGAGAAGAGCCCGCGCGCCTGGTATGGCGGTGCCATTGGCATGGTTGGCTTCAATGGCGACATGAATACCGGCCTGACTTTGCGCACCATTCGCATCAAGGATGGCATTGCGGAAGTGCGCGCCGGTGCGACGCTCCTCAACGATTCTGACCCGCACGAGGAAGAAGCCGAAACCGAACTGAAGGCATCTGCCATGATTTCAGCCATTCGCGATGCACGCACCGGAAACACTGCCAAGGCGGGGCGCGATGTTGCCGCCGTGGGGCAGGGGGTGAAAATCCTGCTGGTGGACCACGAGGACAGCTTCGTCCACACGCTGGCGAATTATTTCCGCCAGACGGGAGCGGAGGTTTCCACCGTGCGCACCCCGGTGCCGGAAGAAATCTACGACCGGATCAAGCCGGATCTGGTGGTTCTGTCGCCTGGACCGGGCAATCCGCAGGACTTCGACTGCAAGAACACTATCAAGACGGCGCGCGCGAAGGGGCTTCCCATTTTCGGCGTCTGCCTTGGCCTTCAGGCTCTGGCCGAGGCCTATGGTGGCGAACTGCGTCATCTGGCGGTTCCGATGCATGGCAAGCCGTCCCGCATCCGGGTTCTGGAACCGGGCATCGTGTTCTCAGGCCTTGGCAAGGAAGTGACTGTCGGTCGCTATCACTCGATCTTTGCCGATCCCAAGACGCTGCATCCCGATTTCATCATCACCGCTGAAAGCGAAGATGGCACGATCATGGGCATCGAGCACGCCAAGGAGCCTGTGGCTGCGGTGCAGTTCCACCCCGAATCCATCATGACGCTGGGCGGCGATGCCGGCATGCGTATGATCGAAAATGTGGTAGCGCATCTTTCCCGCAAGGCGAAAGTTGAAGCGGCCTGAGCCGCTAACTTAGATTAAGAGGCCGGTTGAAGCCCGGCCTCTTTCAGTTGCAGCATCGATCAGTTCATCTTGATAAAGATCCACCTGCGCTGCCCATGAGGCTGGCTCAGCTCGCTCTCTATAGTGGTCTCACGCCGTAGATAGCGTAGCCGCTTTCCATTCGCTCCTCCTCCGTGCGTTCTGGGAAGAGGGCATAGCTTGGCGCCCAGATACGAGAGACCTTTTCGACCTCTATCGAGATCACATTGCGGATTGGGTAATCTTTGCCTGCCATTTGCAGAAGCTCTGCACCTAGAATGGCGAAATTTTCCTCTTCTGGCGCGATAACAGTCGCTGTACCGATGATCTTGAAGCCGCGTTGGCGAAAGACATCGACAAAGCTGACACATACGCGGGGCTGTGCGCGGATATTACGAACGCTGTTGGATGAAGCGATGTCCGCGATCACAATGCGATCATTCCCGACATAAGAGAATATCTCCTTGGGCGTCACATTGGGTGTTCCGCCTGCATCAACCGTCGCGAGCCAGCATAAGACGGAGTTTTTTATTTCGTTTTTTACCGTTTCGTTGAGGTGCTGTCTTTTGTCGGCTGAACTCATTGCTAGCTCTCCCACGCGCGGCAAAGTCATGATGCAGAAAACAGCTTGGCAGGTTGTGCTTATTCTGTCGCACCACTCAATCCCATCCCATAACCACCTTTTCGGGGATGTAACATCAAGAATTATTCAATCGTTCTATAGACGGAATTGCAGTCAGCTATCCAGGCCGATGACCTTCTCAAAGGCTTCCCAGGTGGAATCCATGGCATATTCCTTGATGAAGGGCAGGTTCAGGTGGCCGAACAGGGGGGAGAGCTGCCATTCGGCGGTTTCCTCATCAATGCCCGCGATTTGCTGAAGATAGATGACGGAGGCGAGGCCGGTTCTATCTGCGCCGCTGCGGCAGTGGATGAGGATCGGGCCTTCCGCATGGCGCAGAATATCAAGAAGCGCGAATGTGCGCTCGATACTTAAAGGCGTGCGCGCCGACATTTCGAAATTCACTTCCCGGGCGCCATGGCTTTCCACTGTCGCCAGTTCCTGATCATACCATGGGCTGCCGATGTGCTCCCCGCGCAGGTTGATGACCGTTTTGATCTTGTACTCCTCCAGGTAAGAGCCAAGGCTTTGGGACGAAAGTTGTGCCGATCGATACAGACGGCCGGGAATGACCTCGTGGAAATTGCCGACCAGTTGCAGGTAGCCAAGCCAAAGCAGCAGCGCGACGAGCAGGCTCAACATCGTGAGCCCGGTTTTCTTCAGCACAATTGCTGCCAGCCTCATGTTCGCACTATCCCCCGGCTATCGTCATCGGATCTTCTGGCCGAACTCAAGTGACCGGCCTGTGGCGGATTTATGGCCGGTGATGCCATGACTCTCGCATAAGATTTTGACATCGACCTGAAAGTGAGCCATAGACGCTGCCACAAAACCGCCGGGTGCCAAAAGCGCCGGCGGTTTTGCCGTTTCATGGCTATTGCAAATCATTCGCATGCGCAGGAAATCTCATGAGCCAACCCGATCATAAGCTGGTCCAGCGCTTTGCCTTCTGGGGCATTCCGCTTTCTGTCGCTGTCATGGGGCTGAAGCTTCTCGCCTGGTGGGTGACCGGATCCGTGGCGCTTTTGTCCGATGGGCTTGAATCGCTTGTGAATGTCACGGCGGCGGTGATTGCCTATTTCGTGATTCGCTACGCCCAGCAACCGGCCGATGAAGATCATCCGTTCGGTCATCACAAGGCGGAATATCTTTCTGCGGTTTTTGAAGGGGTGCTGATTGTTCTGGCAGCGCTTCTGATCATCAAGGAAGCCTGGGCCGGGCTTGTGGCTCCGGTCCTGCCGCATGCGCCGGTTCTGGGTCTTGCGATCAACGGGTTTGCCGGGGTGATCAATGCGGTCTGGGCAACACTTCTCATTCGCATCGGCACGCTGCATCGCTCCCCGGCGTTGAAGGCGGATGGCCACCACATCATGTCGGATGTCGTCACCTCTGCCGGTGTATTCATTGGCCTCGTCCTGGCCATCCTGACGGGCTATGCCATTCTGGATCCGCTTCTTGCCATTATTGTTGCCTTCAACATTCTCTGGCAGGGCTGGAAGCTGATTTCCCATTCCGTCGGGGCACTGATGGACCGGGCTGTGGAGCCTGAGGAGGAGGAGGCCATTCGCAAGGCGATTGCTACCCATTCCGCAGGTGCATTAGGTGTGCATGATTTGCGCACCCGCCGTGCGGGTTCGGCAGCTTTCATCGATTTCCACCTTGTGGTACCGGCAGCCATGTCAGTGGGCGAGGCGCATGAAATATGCGACCGTCTGGAAGATGCAATCAAGGACGCCGTTCAGGGCGCATCCCTTGCCATCCATGTCGAGCCGGAAGGCGAGCGCGCGCATGGGGTCAGGGTTCAGGTAGAAGGTCAGAAGAGATGAGCAAAACGGATGTCAGCGGGCTCTCGCAGCTCGGCCAGCAGGTGGAAGCGCCCAGCAGCCCGGAAACGGCCGTGCTGGAAAAGGTGCCGAATGGCAATGCAGGAACAGATTTCGTCGTGCGGTTCACCGCACCGGAATTCACCTCACTCTGCCCGATGACGGGGCAGCCGGATTTTGCCCATATCGTCATCGACTATATTCCGAACGGCTTTCTCGTCGAATCCAAGTCTTTGAAACTGTTCCTCACATCCTTCCGCAATCATGGCGCCTTCCATGAAGATTGCTCGGTCTATATCGCCAAGCGGCTTGTGGATCTGCTCGAACCCAAATGGCTGCGGATTGGCGCCTATTGGTATCCACGCGGCGGGATCCCCATTGATGTGTTCTGGCAGACCGGCCCTGCGCCGGAAGGCGTATGGCTGCCGGACCAAGGCGTTGCCACCTACCGCGGCCGGGGGTGAGAGGCGGCGGCGAAGCCGACAAAAGGCTCCAGTGGAGCGTTTTGAGCCTCGAACGCCCTGAGCCTAAAGCGAAGGGCCGGGGCCGCAGGCCAGCAGGCGGCGGCGAAGCCGACAAAAGGCTCCAGTGGAGCGTTTTGAGCCTCGAACGCCCTGAGCCCAAAGCATTTCCGATTAAGCCAACGGCATTGGAAATGCTCTGTTTCTTGTTTTACGCAGTCCTGACGCAAAACCGCTGACGCACTTTTGCTGGACATGCTGCCGAGCGAAGGGCCGGGGCCGCAGGCCAGCAGGCGGCGGCGAAGCCGACAAAAGGCTCCAGTGGAGCGTTTTGAGCCTCGAACGCCCTTAGCCTAAAGCATTTCCGATTAAGCCAACGGCATTGGAAATGCTCTGCTTCTTGTTTTACGCAGTCCTGACGCAAAACCGCTGACGCACGTTTGCTGGACATGCTGCCGAGCGAAGGGCTGGGGCCGAAGGTCAGTAGGCGGCGTCACTCATTAACAAGGCGGAAGAGGGGCAAGGAGCTTGCCCCTTCACTCAAGCATAGCTGCTGTCGTCGCCGCCGAAATCGCCATCATCGCCCGATGACCAGTCATTGCTGTCATCGTAGTCGGCCTGCTGGATGTTATCGTCAGCAGTTTGTGTATCGGGCTGTGCGGCATTGCCGGATGTGTTGGCGTCGTTGTTGCCGGCTGCGTCACCATAATAATTGTTGATGACGGTTTCCTCGATGGGTGCTGTCGCCAACCCTTCCGCTACGGGAGATCCAAGGCCGAGACCGGCCATGTGATGGCTGAAAATTCCGCTGAGCGAATTGGCAAGAAGCATGCCGCCCGCCACGCCCGCGGCCGTTCCCAAAGCGCCCGTTAGAAAGCTGCTGCCGCCGGATGGCGAGCGCGCCGCAGTCCACGGGCCGGTGGGTTGCGGCTGGCCGTAAGGCTGCGGCTGTTGGGGCGCTGCTTCCATGGATTGCCCCCAGGGGCCGGTGGGGGCGCCATTATAGGGGCGTTGCGGCTGAGGCGGGGCAGGTTGCTGCTGTTGCGGAGGCTGGCTGGAGCCGAAAATGGAGCTGAGAAATCCGCCGCGCTGTTCCTGTACGGGCGCAGGCTGTGCCGTCTCCAACTGGCGAATGCGCGCTTCCAGTTCGGAGATGCGTTTGGATGCTGCTTCAAGGCCCTTTTCCTGCACGATAACCGCTTGCGCCAGGTAATAGGGCGCAGAGGGTTCGCGCCTCACAGCCTCTGCGATCAATTGTTCCGCCTCTCCATCGCGGGCTGTTGCGGTGGCGGTCTGGATACGTTCAAAAAGGCCTGTGAGCAGTTGGCGTTCTTCCGGCGACATTGTCTCTTCCTCGACTGGGACCAGAAATCCATGATCAGGAAGTAGGGAGAAATTCGGGCACTGTCACCGGGATGCTGCCTTAAATCTCTGTAATGCGAAGCCGAACTCAAGCGCCGGCTTCGCGATGCGTGAAGCATCATCCGCCGAAGGCGAGGGAAAGCCCTGCCAGCGCGGTGATGGCACCTGCTGCACGCGTGATGGAGGGCGCGGCGCGGCTGACGCTGATGCCGAGCAAGACACCTGCGAGATGCAGCAGAGCTGTTGCCGCGATGAAGCCAAGGCCGAATTGCAGCGCACCGGCGGCACCCAGTTCTGCGCCGTGGGCATGGCCGTGGAAAAGCGCAAAGATACCGACAATGGCGGCAGAGGCAGCAAGCGGTACCCGCACGGCAAGGGCAACGAGCAGGCCGAGGCCGATGACCGATGCCAGGATGGCCGGTTCAACGAAAGGAAGTTGAACCCCCAGAACCGCAGCGAAAAAGCCGAGCGCCATGGTGCCGACGAAAGATGCCGGAACAATCCACAGTGCAGAACGGCGGCCGGACTGGCTGGCGATCTGTGTTGCCCAAAGGCCGACAGCCACCATGGCCAGCACATGATCTGCGCCGAAAATGGGGTGGGTAAGCCCTGCAGCGAATGATCCGTGCGCAAGAGGGTCCAGATGGGCGAAAGCCGGTGCCGTTGCCGCAGTCAAAAGGGCGGCGGAGAGTGAGAGACGTTTGAACATTATGGTTCCCCTGAACATTCGAAAGCAGGCCATTTTCTAATGCTGCACTGCGTAAGGCGCGAGATTAGGCACTGCCTAAAAAGTTGTCTATCCGTAAAATGACGAAGGGCCTATTCATCATAACATGCGCTGCATGATTGTTTTGTGCGTGCGAACGCATTATGTCCGAGAAGACGAAATTCACTCTGGAGACTGTTCGATGAACGATGAGAATGAAGACGACAAGACGAAGGAATTGCCACTCGGCAAAGAAACGGAGGCGAATCTTTTCAAGTCGCGTTCTATCTTCATCTATGGCGCCATCACCATGGAACTGGCCCAGAAGGTTTGCACGCAGCTTGTTGCCCTGGCCGCTGCCAGCGATGACGACATCCGCATTTACGTGAACTCGCCGGGCGGTCACGTGGAATCGGGTGATTCCATCCACGACATGATCAAGTTCATCAAGCCGAAGGTCTGGATCATCGGAACCGGCTGGGTGGCCTCTGCCGGTGCCCTGATTTATGTGTCCGTTCCGAAGGAGCGCCGCATCTGCTTGCCGAACACCCGCTTCCTGCTGCACCAACCGTCTGGCGGTACACGCGGCATGGTGTCGGATATCGAAATCCAGGCCCGCGAAATCATCAAGATGAACCAGCGCCTCATCAAGATTTTCGCCAAGGCGACCGGCCAGAGCGAAGAGAAGATCGCCAAGGACATCGACCGCGATTACTGGCTGAGCGCAGAAGATGCTGTGGCCTATGGTCTGGTATCCCGCATTATCGAGAGCCAGTCCGAAATCGGCTGAGTTCTGGTATTGCTGAAAGACTTGAACCCGTGGAAGCAATTCCACGGGTTTCTAATTTGTGATGCAGCAGCAGGATGAGCCCTCTTTTCGTGCTGCTGGAATCGAATAGAATGAAAGGCGTTCCAAACGGGGAGCGCCGTGAGAAAATGTCATGACGGATCTGCTCAGTCTTGCTGAAACGCTCAAGCATTCCGGTCTGACAAAGCTGGTTCTGCATGCCTGGGAACGGCGCTACGGTCTTGAGCCGGAACAGCGCACCGAAACAGGGCGCCGTTTGTATACCTTTGAGCAGGCAGAACGTCTGCGTTTGCTAAAGCTTTGCACAGATGCCGGGTATCGAATCGGGAACATTGTCTCGTTGTCTCTGGCACAATTGCAGGGGCTGAAGGCGGGCGTCCAGATACAGCAGACGCTGGAGCCGGCCATCGCTGCCGTCAAGGCCATGGAATTTCAGCACCTCGATCGCTGGCTTCATGACAGGGCAGACCGCTACGATGCCGAGGATTTTATCGATAAGATCGTTTCCCCGCTTCAGAACGCCATTGGTGACTTGTGGGCCGATGGTGAGGTTTCCATTGCCGCCGAACATTATGCCAGTGCCGCGCTCAAACGTATTTTGAACGGCATGCTGGAAGAGGTGTCGCCCGCACTCGCTGATGCGCCAGTTCTCGTTGCGACGACGCCGGAAGGGGAAAGTCACGAGATCGGTGCGCTTTGCGTGGCGCTTGTGGCGCGTCTCGCGGGCTGGAACGTGCTTTACCTGGGCCCGGATCTGCCGCCTTCCGAAGTTGTGGAAGCAAGCCTTGCTTGCGCTGCCCGCTGCGTATGTCTCAGTGGTTTATGCATCAAGCCGAAGGCGGCCGAGCGGCAGATTTACGAGATCCGGGCCAAGTTGCCAGCACGCGTGGCAGTCTGGATCGGCGGCGCTGGTCTGGCAGGCCTTCAGCCCATTCGCGACGTGCGTTTCTTTTCCGATCTGGCCAGTTTCCGCCAAGCTCTTCACGAAGAATAGTCTGTATCGGATTCAAAATTCTAATAAAAATCTCGCGATTTACGTAGTTTCACTTGGTTCTTTCTGTTGACTCGCAGTCAAAAGGTATACAAAAATCCGGAAATTAGGGATTTTTTCATTTTTTGTATATATTTCTCGGACTACTCACGTACCTTCCTGGGCGGGAATGGGTGATAGAGTTCCGAGGGGATTTTAAATGGGCATTCGTTCTCTGTTTGATTCAGCAGCCGTCGTGAAGAACCTTTCTCTTGAAGCCTTGCAGGCCAATGTCATGGTGGCCGATGCAAAGTTCAACATCGTGTATATGAACCCGGCAGTTACGGGTTTGCTGAAAGAAGCGGAATCTGATCTTAAGAAGGAACTGCCTCGATTTGCGGTGGATAAGCTGATCGGCAGTAACATCGACATTTTCCACAAGAACCCGTCACATCAGCGCAACATGTTGGCGAGTTTGAAAGAGCGACACAGCGCGACGATCCGTGTAGGCCAACTGGTGTTTGACCTGGTGGTGACGCCCCTCATCGAAGGCGGAAAGACGGTTGGTTTCGTGGTGGAATGGGCAGATGCCAAGGCGCGCCTGCTGAACATGGATTATGCGGCCCAGATAGCTGCCATAAGCCGTTCCCAGGCAATCATTGAGTTTGATACCGACGGAAGAATCATGACGGCGAATGAGAACTTTACCAAGGTGATGGGCTACTCGCTTCAGGAAATTGTCGGTCAGCATCACAGCCTGTTTGTCGAAAAAAGCTACGCCTCCAGCGAGGAATACAAAGCGTTCTGGCGTGAATTGCGGGAAGGGCGCTACAAGCAGGCCGAGTTCAAGCGGGTCACGAAAGACGGACGCGATGTTGTTATTTCGGCCTCTTACAACCCCATTTTGGATTTCAACGGTAAAGTCGTGAAGATCGTTAAATTCGCAACGGATGTGACCGATCGTGTCAACACGGTCAGCCAGCTGGGCGATGCATTGAAAAAGCTCTGTGCGGGCGATTTTGCCTTCCAGCTTACTAAGCCGTTTTCACCTGAGTTCGAGTTCCTCCGTCACGATCTCAATCAATCGGTCAACCAGCTTTGCGACACCTTTCGCAAGGTGGTTGCGAGCGTTGATGTCATCAGCAATGGCACACGTGAGATCAGTCAAGGTGTAACCGATCTGTCACGGCGCACGGAATCTCAGGCTGCCAATCTGGAAGAAACCGCTGCGGCGCTGGAGGAAATCACCGCCAATGTCAGTTCCTCTGCCAAACGTGCGCAGGATGCGCGTGAGGTTGCGGGTTCTGCCAAGATGAATGCCGAAAAGTCGGGTGAGGTCGTCTCTCACGCCGTGGATGCCATGAGCCGTATCGAGGATTCATCGTCCAAGATTTCCAACATCATTAGCGTGATCGACGAAATCGCGTTTCAGACAAATCTGCTGGCGCTGAACGCCGGTGTTGAGGCGGCGAGGGCCGGTGAAGCAGGACGAGGCTTTGCCGTGGTTGCTCAGGAAGTTCGCGAACTGGCGCAACGTTCGGCCAAGGCTGCAAAGGAAATCAAGGATCTTATCCAGAATTCCGCCGCAGAGGTATCAAATGGGGTAAAACTCGTGCGCGATACGGGGGGCGCGTTGAAATCAATTAGCGATTTGATTGTCGAAATCAACGATCATGTCGTTGCCATTTCAACAGCGGCACGTGAGCAATCCACCGGTCTGACAGAGGTCAACGGTGCAGTGAATACGATGGACCAGACCACGCAACAAAATGCTGCGATGGTAGAGGAAAGCAGTGCTGCTGCGGCCACCCTAGCGCAGGAAACACAACGCTTGCTCAGCATGATGAGCGGATTTAATCTCGGTCAAACATCTCACCAAACCGGCAGCTCTATCAGTTACGGACGCGCTGCCTGACAACGCATCTCGCTGAGAGATTACGGCCCTGCGACGCTTCGATCAGCGCAGGGCTGGCAACTCGATTGCTGCGGACTGTGTTCAAATGTCTGCACTGCATCAAAAAAGCACGTCCGTGCTGTTCCTGCTGACGCTTTGACGCCCATGTCACGTCTTTTCACTCATTCCCTCGCTGACGGAACCAGCACCTTTGCATACGAAAACACCCAGCGAACCTGGCTCGCTGGGTGTGTCTTGGAGGCGGTCGCCGAGGCGCTGAGCGTAGACCGCAGTCAGGCCGCTCTCGCGTATCCCGAGCTGGATTATGCCACTATCGGTTCCCGGCTGTTTAGGCCTGTGCATTCCGCCTGCGGTTGTTCTCCTGGATGGCAGCCCAGTCGATGGGGGTAACGTCTTGCTTGTACAGCATGTTTTCACGATCCCTTTTGATCATGTCCTCACTGTTCCAGGGATCGCCCGCGCCCGGCCATGGACCGATATGCTGGCTGACGCTGTTTCGCGTCAGGCGCCATAGCTGATCATCCATGCGGCTATTCAAGCGGTCCTGCTGTTTTTCAGCCTTGAGTTGCTGCCAAATGCCCAGGCCAATGCCAGCCACAGCACCGATCACGTTTGCAGCACCGCCGAGAGCGGACATAACTGCGCCGCCTGCTCCTGAGAAGAGGGGAGCGAAGCGTGAGCCCGCGATAACCGAGCTTGGTATCACTGCTCTCGCCAGGTTCATGGCTCCATCGACCGCCACACCGACGTCAGAACCAACCATGAAGCTTCGGAACACGGTTTCCGCCGTATCGAAATTGCCGGATTTGATGCCCCTGACAAAGTTGGTGACGCCAACAGGAAGAGACGCGATATCCGCCACTCCAACCAGGCCACCGAGTTTGCCCGTGATCTGTTTCGCTGCACGCAGCGCCGCATCCGAGTGTTCGCCCAGACGTGTCAGCGTACGAAAGTCCATATCTGGTGCCTTGAGGGTGATATTGGCTGCCTGGGCACCGTAGCCCGCCGTATAGACACCGTTCAGAGCAAGATAGGATACGGCCATGGGATCATTGCTGTTCAGTATTCCTGCGCCAACGTAGGTCTGGGAACTCTTTATGAGTGCGGAGCCGTATTTCGAGATCATTTTGCCTTGGTCAGATACACTGATGGAGCCTTCATTGAAAGCGCCACCGCTCACACTGGCGAGGTCTCTGAACTGTCGGATCATCTGCTCCGTATTGCCGCCGGGCTTTGCAAGCGTCCAAATCTGGCTGAGCCGCTGAACGGCATTCTGCTTGAAGATTGCGATCTCTTCAGGCTTGCTCAGGTTCAATCCCGCCGCCATGGAGTCTGCCAGTGGATTGAGGACAAGCTGATCGACCTTTTTGGTTTTATCAAGAAGGCTGTATGTGGGCTCGGTTACGCTGGCACCGGGGCGGGCTGTCCGGAAATCATTGGCCATCTTTTCGGAATATTGTTTCAGGTCGTTTCTTCCGAACTCTTTGAACATGCCGGAGTCCCAATTGCGATCGGTAACGCCAAACACCTTCTGCCCGACCTCACCGGAGACGGACTTGCCTTCATAGCCAGTACCAAGGGCCAGCATGGCTTGCATGTCTTTCAGGGCCATCGGATTTTCTGTTTTCGGGTTTTCGACGGCCCGGCCAAGTCCTTGCAAGAGCATGTTGTCAGCAAGCGATGAACCGCGCGCCAATCCCTTCAATGACGTTGCAATTTCATTGGAATATTTCGCCATGTCTCCGCCATCGAGGCGTTTTTGGACCTCTGCGACATAAGTATCGAGTTCCGCACCGTCCTTGAAGCCCTTGTTCAATTGCGAAATCATGGGTTGAAGTTCGGTCATGACGGTTTCAGCAAAGCGCGATCTGTCCTTATCATTGCTGTTCCCAAAAACCTGGTTGGTGAGGTTCGACACCGTGGGCAGATAGGCGGCTGTCATACCGTCAAGCTTCACCTTGTCCGAGAAGCCCATGTCCTTGAACTGCTGCTGCGTCTTGGAATCGATCTTCTGGTTCTCGAAGTAGCTGTCCAGATTCTTGGTCTGGATGCCTTCCTGCTGGAAATTATGCCACTCGAAACCATCGACGGTTGGGGTTGTCATCCCCACACGTCTGAGTTCCTCTGGTGACATGCCAGCCTTGTTGATGCCATAGGTCAATTCGCGAATGCCGTCTGCTCCACTGGGCAGCAGGGGGTCAACATTCTTATTGTAATACTCGTTATAGGCGGTCTGGGCTTCGTTCGAACGGCTGTCTAGGAACTCTTTCGACAGCAGACCTGAATAGGCGGTCATGGCGCTGTTGTACTTCTGCAGCATCGTATGCTCGTTTACGCCGCGTTCCACGCCGTCCTTGAACACCCCGCCCTTGGCAATATTGGCATCGAAATCTGCCTCCAAAGACGAGCGAATATCCGTAATGGACTTCGTGTATGCCTCATCATACTTGCCGTTCTCGTCGGACTGGAAACGCTCGCCATTAAGTATTTTGCCGACGCCGGTGAGATATTCGCTGGCAAAGAGAGAAGCTGTTGCAGGGTCCTGCATCAGGGTCTGCATGGCCCCTTCCAGATCCTTGGTTACTTCGCGCTCGTTTTTAACTGTTCCGCCGACGCCCGTGTTGGGCGTTGTCATGAATTCCTGATAATTTTTCCAGTCTCCGTTGGCCTTGAGAAGATCGACATACCTCTGCACCTTCTCGGAAGGTGTATAGTTCTGCGGGTTTTCGTAGATGTCGGTGCCGTCATGTGTCGTCGGCGTGTTGTATTTGTTGAAGAGGTAGCTGTAGAATTCCTTGCTGACGCGCTCGTCCTTGCCAATCTTGCTATAGATGTCTTCGACAAGTTTGGTCGTCTCTTTCGAGTCCACCGGCTGCTCAAGAACCTTGTTCTTTTCTCGGCTGGCTTCGTATTGCGCGTGCGTTATGGGATTGTTGTTCTCGTCGTATCCGACAACAGTGTTTTCGTCGATATCGCCTGCCGTGCGCGTCTTGCCAATGCCGGGGTTGGTCTCGGCAGCATCCGTTTCCTTTCCAGCTTCGGCATTCGCTTCAGCAAGCTGAACCTTGGAGGCATCCAAAGCTTCTGCGACGGTCATCTCCCTGCCGTCCTTGTCGACTGCGCCCGTCTTGGTGTTGCTGGCCTCTTCTGCTACGGCATCGGCCTTAGTCTTGTCGACGGGTGAGGCCTCCAGCTTGGACGCATCCGGCGTCTTGCCATCCTTGCCAACTTCACCCGGCTTGGTGTTGCT
>NZ_JBHUEQ010000022.1:0-114390 GCF_042680945.1 Affinirhizobium helianthi
ATCGCCGGCATGGGGCTGCAACCCAAGCCGGCGCTTCTTTATCTCATGGAGAAGCACGAAAATCATAAGACAAGCGATTCATTGTTTCACGGAAACGCTGAACCGCTCTAAATCTTTGTAATTACGCATTTCCGGACGGAAAACCGCTAAACACTTTTCCTGGAAATGCTCTAAACGATGTCTGTCCAGGCACCTTCTACAAACAAACAGCGCGCCCATCCGGCGCGCTGTTTTGATGATGTCCTTTGCGGAAACCGATGGATCGGGTTCCCCGGAAATGCTCCCTCTCTTTGATGCAACGCTGTGCGAACCGCTAACGCAGATCTGCCAGACGCGCCCTAATTGGCTACGCGCCGGGATCTGCATTCCTGCCCCGACAATCTCTGCGAATCCGCAAGTGCCTCTATTGCCTCCGGCTCCACAGGGGGACTGAAAAGATAGCCCTGAAGTTCGTGCACGCCATTTTGGCGCGTCCAGTCACTCACGCTTTCTGTCTCGACACCTTCGGCTACGATCGTCACCTGCATCAGGTTGAGCATGGAAATGACCAACGTCAACATTTCCTGGTTACGCGGCAGGCCGGAAATCAGGCTGCGGTCGATCTTGATGCAATCCACCGACATCTCATTCAGGCGGGCAATATTGGAATAGCCTGTGCCGAAATCATCGATGGCAATTCTGACGCCGAAATCGCGAACAGCGGCAAGGTTTGCCTGCAATAACGGATCGCTTTCCGAGAAAAGCGTTTCAGTCAACTCCAGTTCCAGACGATCCGGCGGGCAATCGTAGATGGCGAGCACCTTCTTGACGACAGCGGCAAACTCCGGCTGGCACAGCTGCCGCAGGGAGACGTTGACCGACATGATCAGGTCAAGACCGCCTTCAGCCCAAATCTGCCGTTGCTTGACCGCCTGCTCCAGAATTGTCGTGCCTATGTGGTTGATCAACCCTGCCCGTTCCGCCAGCGGAATGAAGCGCGCCGGCGCAATAAGTCCTTGCACAGGATGTTTCCAGCGCGCCAGCGCCTCGACACCGACCATTTTACCATCGCTTGCGCAAACGCGCGGCTGGTAGAAGGGTATGATGTGGCCCTGCCGCAAGCCATCGCGCAAGCCGCTCAGCAATTCCAGCTCGTCTTCCCGGGCGCGGCTGAGCGCCTCCTCGTAGAAGAAGTACCGATTGCGCCCTGCCCCCTTCGCTTCATACATCGCAAGATCGGCATTGCGCATCAATGTTTGCAGGTCGTTGCCCTGAGCGGGGAAGGAGGCGATCCCAATGCTGGGCGTGACCATCAAATCATGCCGTTCCGCCTGCACTGCAAGCGACAGACGCTCAATCAGGCGTTTGGCAAGCGCTTCCAGCCAAAGAGTGTCTTCTTGCGGCCATGTCACCAGCAGCAGGAACTCATCGCCGCCCAGGCGAACAACCGCGTCACCTTCGCGGCACAGCTCTGTCAGCCGTCTTGCCGCCTCACACAGCAGCTTGTCGCCCTGCAAATGCCCAAGCGTATCGTTCACAGCCTTGAACTGGTCGAGATCGATGAACAACAGGCCGATGCCGCTATCTTCCTGCACGGCACGCGCCTTCAGGTCGGCAAAGATCTGCGGCAAAGCAAGACGATTGGGCAAGCCTGTCAACGGGTCGTGATAGGCGAGCTTTTGCGCCAGCGTTTCCGCCTCTTTCAGCTCCGTCACATCCGATGCACTGATGAGGATCGATGGCGAACCCGAAATCGGATCATAGCAGAGCCGCGCAATCAGTTCGTGCCAGCGTCGTCCGCGCGATGTCCAGACCTCGGCAATGTGGCGGGCCTCGCCGGCGGCGTTCACCGCCTCCAGCAGCATGGCGTAGTCCGCTTCCTTCACAAACCGTTCCTGCAAGCCGCCATATTTGCCATCGAAGTTGGCGCGGGCGGAAGGATTGCAGTACAGCGTGGTGCCGTCCTGGGCGTGCATGGAAATCATCAACTGCGTATGGAGAAGCGCATCGGCACTGCGAATGGCCTCTGGTACGCTGCTCAGCTCTTCGCGACCTTCGCACAGCATGCCCATGCGCCCATCGGGCAGACGCGAACCGCTGAAACGCACGTGCAAGGGGCGCGGCACCCCGCGAGGATAAAGCGTCCACATCTCGGTGAAATTCGCATCCCGGCTGATGAAATCCGCCTGATACTGCAGCAGACGGCGAGACACTGCGGGCGACATGTCATGCTTCATAGAGCGATTGCGCAGATCCTCAAGGCTATCGGCCGCCCAGATATCCAGCGCTGCCTTGTTTCCCCAGACGACACGGCCCTCATCGATATCGAAGATCCAGACGGCCGTGGAAAGGCGGTCCAGAACTTCTGATCCGCTGGTTCCCAGCTTCAACAGCTCTGTGAGCAGGAGAGGATGTTCCGGAAGGTTTTCAGCCGTCATGCCATTGTTCCTCACGCGGCCTCACGAACGAAGGGGCTCGCCCGTTCGCATAGCATGGACAGGGGCTGAAAACCGGGCAAGGACTGGACCTGTTCGATCCAGGCCAACACTGCAGGGAAGGCGGCCATATCAATGCCCGCCTCGTGACCCAGATGAACATAGCCAAAGATGGCGATATCGGTGATGCCGAAGGTATCGCCCAGCATGAAGCGGCTTTTTTGAAGATGATCGTTCACGATGCGCAAACCCGCCATCGCCTTGCCTTGCCAGGCAGCGATTTCATCGCCTCTCCCCGCGCCTCGATCAGGGGCGATGTGGCTCAGGAAGCGGGCGGGAGAAATGAAGGGTTCAAGCCGGGTTTGCTCGAAGAACATCCATTGCAGGCTTCGGGCGCGATCCTTGACAGTGCCCGGCAAGAGCTTGCTTCCCTCCGCCAGCAACCACAGCATGGCATTGGATTCTCCAATTCCATCGCCATCTTCCAGAAGCAGGTACGGAACACGGCCGAGGGGATTTATGGAAAGAAACGTTCTCGACCGATGGTGTACGGCAAGAAGATCGACATTCACGATATCAATATTTCGCCCGGTCAGACATGAAACCAAAAATGGCTTGAAGCAATTACCCGATCCACGCGTTACAAATAGCTTTTCCATAAGAAATCCCGCATATATATAATTCAGTATTGCGGGTAAGCATTTAGAATTGGTTATTTCAACGTTGCATTCCAGATATAGCCTCTAAAGTGCGTCAGAATCTAATATTAAAAATTCCGTTTACTATTGACACTTTGATAATGTCTTTACCTAGCATGAAGCCGCACACGAGTTGCGGCTTCATCTGTAGGATATTGCGCAGACTTTAATCCAGCACCTGGATCACTTCTCGCGTGCCGGGATCCACAATGACCCGACGCTCGTTGACAACCGTGTAGGCATAATTGTCGTAGCCATCGACAACACGCATCTCAACATCCTGCGGCAGCACTCGGCCCACCAGAACATCCCCCTGATAGGCAACAGACGGAACTTCCTGCTGCATGACATAGGTGCGGACCTGAGCCGGCATCTCGCGAACCACAACGGCTCCCGGAGGAGCTGGCTCCGTAACAACGACAGTCGACTGGGCCATAGCCGCTGTCGAGATGAAAAGGGTCGCGCTGGCGACCATGAGGGACTTCAGCATGTAACTCTCCCTGAGTTGCTTCGCACAGACAACACCAAGCTGCCGGGTTGGTTCCGTCGGTGGCTGCAAGCAGACGGATCAGGTTGAGCGATGAATGGAAAAAGCCGCCATGGCTGCAACCACGGCGGCTTTAATGTCTGCCCTGAAACAGGGATCTATTAGTCTTTCTTCTGCGGCGGCACCACACGCAGCGCCAGTTCGCGAAGCTGTGTCGGCGTTGCTTCCGAAGGCGCATTCATCAGGAGATCCTGAGCCTGCTGGTTCATCGGGAACAGGGTGATCTCGCGCAGGTTCTTCGCGCCGACCAACAGCATGATGATACGGTCGATGCCGAAGGCGCAGCCGCCATGCGGAGGAGCACCGTACTGGAAGGCGCGGTACATGCCGCCGAAGCGCTCTTCCACATCCGCCTTGGAGAGACCCACCAGTTCGAACGCCTTGACCATGAGTTCAGGCGACTGGTTACGAATGGAGCCGGACGCGATCTCGAATCCATTGCAGACGGCATCGTACTGGAATGCCTTGATGGTCAGCGGATCCTGCGTTTCCAAAGCCTCAAGCCCGCCCTGCGGCATGGAGAAGGGGTTATGCGCGAAATCGATCTTCTTTTCTTCTTCGTTGTATTCGAAGAATGGGAAGTCAACGATCCAGCATAGCTCGAAGCGGTCGCGATCAACGAGGTTGAGTTCCTCGCCAGCGCGCGTGCGCGCCTCACCGGCAAACTTGTAGAACTTGGCAGGATCACCCGCGACGAAGAAGCAGGCATCGCCCGCCTCAAGGCCCATCTGGGTGCGGATGGCTTCTGTGCGCTCTTCACCAATGTTCTTGGCAAGCGGGCCGGAGCCTGCAATCTTGCCGTCTTCTTCCTTCCAGAAGATGTAGCCAAGACCCGGCTGACCCTGGCTCTGTGCCCAGGCATTCATGCGGTCGCAGAAGGCGCGGCTACCGCCGGTCTTGGCCGGGATTGCCCAAACCTGAACCTTCGGGTTGGAGGCAATCATGTTTGCGAACACCTTGAAACCGGAGCCATCGAAGTGCTCGGTGACCGCCTGCATGACAATCGGGTTGCGCAGATCCGGCTTATCCGAGCCATACTTGCGGATGGCTTCGTCATACGGGATGCGCGGCCAGTTCTTTGTCACAGGCTTGCCTTCGGCAAACTGTTCGAACACCGACGTCATCATCGGCTCCATCGTGCCCCAGACATCTTCCTGGGTGACGAAGCTCATTTCGACGTCAAGCTGGTAGAATTCTCCCGGCAGGCGGTCTGCGCGCGGATCTTCATCACGGAAGCAGGGCGCGATCTGGAAGTAGCGGTCAAAGCCCGCCACCATCAACAGCTGCTTGTACTGCTGCGGCGCCTGAGGCAGGGCGAAGAACTTGCCCTGATGAATGCGGCTTGGCACGAGGAAGTCACGCGCACCCTCCGGCGAAGACGCCGTGAGGATTGGCGTGGAATATTCGGCAAAGCCTTCCGCCGCCATCCCGGCGCGCATTGCGGCGATAACCTGGGTCCGCTTGACGATGTTCTTGTGCAGCGTCTCGCGGCGCAGATCGAGGAAGCGATACTTCAGGCGCACGTCTTCCGGATAGTCCGGCTCGCCAAACACCGGCAGCGGCAATTCCTTCGCCGCAGACAAAACCTCGATCTCCTGGGCATAGAGTTCGATCTCGCCCGTGGGCATGTTCTTGTTCACAGTCTCGTCCGTGCGGGCCTTGACCACGCCGTCGATACGGATGACCCATTCGCCGCGTACGGTCTCGGCCACCTTGAAGGCCGGGCTGTCGGGATCGGCCACGACCTGCGTCATGCCGTAATGGTCGCGCAAGTCGATGAAGAGCACGCCGCCATGGTCACGGACGCGATGAACCCAGCCGGAAAGGCGGACGGTGGCGCCGACGTCGGACTTCCTGAGAGCGGCACAGGTGTGGCTGCGGTAACGGTGCATTTTCAATATCCTGGAATCACGTGTGTCGGCAGGGAAGCAGATTCCCGCCGACAGTGGCAAATTGGGGCGAAAAGCGCATGACACGCCCCCTTTGTCAAGGCAGCGCGGGCAATTACGGCGGGGTATACTGTGGCGAGTGTATGGAGAAGAGCATCCTGCGACAATGATTCCGCGCAAGACTTTCATTTCATCATCGCCTCCATTTCATGAATGGAGTAGTCAGGTATCGCTTGAATAGAGAACGCAGGTCCTGGATGATCCCTTCCCTTTCCCGTCGCACCCTCCTGAAAACGGGCGCAGGTCTGGCTGCCTATGGCATCGGGCTTGGCGCTGCAGCCTTCGCCCACCGCTCGGCAGAGGCAGCCAATAGCGTGGAACTGGAAGCGGCCACAGGCGATGCCCTGCTGGACGGCCAGCATCTGACGCATGGGGTGATGACCTATCGCAGAAAGGACCAGGCGGAAATGCTGATGCCGCCGACGCTGCGCATGCGCAAAGGCGAACGATTTTCCGCGCGCCTGACCAACCGCCTGGATGAGCCGACGACCATTCACTGGCACGGCCTGCGGATCGACAACCGCATGGATGGCGTTCCCTTTCTCACCCAGCCTTACGTCTATACCGGCGACAGCTTCGACTACTCCTTCGTGCCGCCGGATGCCGGTACCTTCTGGTACCACCCGCACTGCAATACGCTGACCCAGATGGGACGCGGCATGACGGGAATGCTCATTGTGGAGGATCCGGCAGATCAGACT
Organism: Affinirhizobium helianthi; assembly: GCF_042680945.1. Classification (NCBI taxonomy): domain Bacteria; kingdom Pseudomonadati; phylum Pseudomonadota; class Alphaproteobacteria; order Hyphomicrobiales; family Rhizobiaceae; genus Affinirhizobium; species Affinirhizobium helianthi. Next base: position 6,310 of record NZ_JBHUEQ010000022.1, read on the forward strand.
TTCGATGCGGATATTGCCATCAACCTGCGTGATTGGCGGCTGGGCAGCGATGGCCAGTTCATTGAAATGTTCAAACCGCGCGATGCGGCGAAAAACGGCACCTTTGGCACTGTGCGCGGCGCGAATTGGCAGATCCGGCCAGACTATCATGCCCCGTCAGGCGGGCTCGTTCGGCTGCGGCTGGTCGCCAGCGACGTGACACGCATCTATCAGCTGAAGCTCGAAGGGGCGGAAGCACTGGTGATCGCGCTTGATGGTCAGCCGGTACCCTCGCCCTTCATGGCCGAGAACGTAACGCTCGGTCCCGGACAGAGGCTCGATCTCGTTCTTCGAATGCCGGATACGGAAGGCGCAACCGTCTCGCTGATCGATACCAGGCCTTCTGCGCCGAAAACGGTCGCCCTGTTTCACGCTCATGGGCAGAATCTGAAGCGCATGCTGGGAGATGTGAAAGCCTTGGCACCCAATCCGTGGCAGGAGCCGGATTTGAAAGGCGCCGAACAAGTGCCTCTCATTTTGAGCGCCACCGCGGAGAATGCCGCGAGGGACTCCTTCTGCGGCTCTCTTGGCTATTCCTTCTGGGCCATCAACCGCGTGCCCTGGCCGGGCGATACGAGCGACCCCATGGCGCCTCTGGCTGAATTGAAGCTCGGTAAAAGCTACATCTTCAATCTGGAGAACCTGACCCCGCACCTCCACCCAATTCATCTGCATGGCATGAATTTCAAGGTCATTTCATCGAGCACGCGCAAGGTGCCCGAAGCTGTGACCGATACTTATCTGGTGGCTGCGGACGAGAAGGTGCAACTGGCTCTGGTGGCTGACAATCCGGGTGACTGGGTTCTCCACTGCCACATTATCGAGCACCAGAAGACAGGAATGACGTCCTATATTCGTGTGACGTAAAGAGCGCCTTATCTGCATTATCCGGTTGGTTTCTGCCCTGTTTTTGCCACATGTGTTGACATTGGCGGGGATAAGCGGAAGGAAGATGAAACGTTTTTTTCCATTCTGCGAATTTTGAAGCTGATGATCGAAACCACTGCCGCTCTCGAGGATGCCTGCCGGACCCTGGCCCGTTCCGAATTTGTGACCGTTGATACGGAGTTTCTGCGAGAGACAACCTTCTGGCCGGAACTATGCCTGATCCAGATGGCAAGCCCGGATCTTGAAGTGATTGTAGATCCACTCGCAAAGGGTCTCGATCTGAAACCCTTCTTCGAGCTGATGGCCAACCCGGCTGTGACAAAGGTTTTCCACGCAGCCCGGCAGGATCTCGAAATCATCTATCATCTGGGACAGCTCATTCCGCATCCGATTTTCGACACGCAGGTGGCGGCGATGGTGTGCGGCTTTGGCGATTCCGTCTCCTATGACCAGCTCGTCCAGCGTACGAAGAATGTCCAGATCGACAAGTCATCGCGCTTTACCGATTGGAGCCGTCGCCCGCTTTCGGACAAGCAGCTCGATTACGCGCTGGCCGATGTTACCCATCTGCGCGACGTATATCTCTTCCTCAAGGACCGGCTTGAAAAGGAAGGACGTACAACCTGGGTCAGCGAGGAAATGGCGGTTCTGGAATCGCCGGAAACCTATGACATGCACCCGGACGATGCCTGGCTGCGCCTGCGGTCACGCCTTCGCAAGCCGCAGGAACTCGCAGTGCTGAAATATGTGGCGGCCTGGCGCGAACGCGAAGCACGCAGCCGCAATGTGCCGCGTTCACGCGTCCTGAAGGACGATGCAATCTTCGAAATCGCCCAGCAGCAGCCAAAGGATGTTGAAGCGCTCAGCCGCCTGCGCACCATCCCGAAGGGCTGGGAACGCTCTTCCTCTGGCGCCGCCATTCTGGAAGCCGTCAATACCGCGCTTGCGCTTCCCAGAAGTGATATGCCGCAAGCGGTGAAGCATGTTCATATGCCGGAAGGCGCGCAATCGGCTGTGGAACTTCTGAAGGTTCTTCTGCGCCTGATCTCGGAAAAGCACGGCGTTGCGGCCAAGATTCTGGCAAGCAGCGATGACCTGGACAAGATTGCGACCGATGGCGAAAACGCCGAAGTTCCGGCCCTGCAAGGCTGGCGCCGGGAGCTTTTCGGCGATCCGGCGCTCAAGCTGATTTCCGGCGATGTCGCGCTTCGCTTCGTGGACAAGCGCGTGGAAGCCGTCGAACTCGCTCAGGAATGAGCATCTGGCTGGCTGTCCTTCGGGCAGCCAGACCTACAGCATGTCGCGCAAGAGTGCGCAGCGGTTTTGCGATGGCGACATACGTAAAAACAAGAAGTCAAAGCACGTTGTATGAGGCTGATAAGCCGCAACGTGCTTTAGTGAGCCTCATTGTTTTGCGCAAACTCTGAACCGCTCTAACTCTTTGTATTTCCGGATGAAAACCGCTTAACGCTTTTCTCAGGTAAATGCTCTGGCTTGAAAGCGCCAAAGCTTATTCGAAGACGAAAGCCAGCCTCTTGTTCGTCAGCTTCGCCAGCTGTTGCAGGCGGCCATCCAGCCTTTCGCCGGCAAAATTGATATATTCGTGCGGCACCACAAGCTCCAGATCGAGATCAGGATTGCTGGAGCGCCGGAAATACAAGTGGTTCACCACGCCCGGCATGGACGCAGAAAATAGATAAACCACACGCAACAGACCGCCCAGAAGCTTGGCGAGGCTCAGCAGGCGTGGCGTTGCCAGCTGTGAAAGGGGCTCCGTCGCCCCGTCGTCATGCAGCCCCTCGAAACGATAGTAATTCGCCAGGGCAAGATAGGCGCGGCCCGCATGGGTGATGCCGACCAGTGAGGAATGTGCAATCAGGTTCAGCGCCTGCAAGCCGCGATAATCGGGGTGGGCACGCCAGCTGATATCCGCAAGCAGGCAGGCTGCACGACGATAGCGGCTTTCCTCTTCCGTCTCCTCGATGCCGAAGGCGGGCACCATGCGGCCTGTCCATTCCGCCAGTTCGCGGGCATGCTCCGGCGATCTCGCCCGCAGAATTGCCAACTGGTCTGCGGCCAACAGCAAGGGATCCTGCGCCTGCTCCTCCGGTGGCAGCTGCGCGAAGAGATAGCCCTCGCGCACGCCTTGCGCGGAAAACACCACGCGGGATGGCTTCATGACGCTGAGAACTTCCTGCATGGCAACGGCGCCGAAAGGAAGCAAGGCCCTGCGATTCTTGGAGACGGACTGCCAGGCCGGATCCCGGCTGTCTTTCGAAAGCACAACCTGCTCCAGAAAGTTCTGGATCTCATCCAGTCTCAGCTCATAGCCCTGCATCATGTGCAGCGGGTAGTGGATCATTTCCATGTGCAGCTTGGCGATGTTTCGCCACGTGCCGCCCACGGCATAGAAGGTGCGGCCCTCGCCTTTGGCAAGAAGCTTGGCATCTCTCACATGGGCCTTGGCAAGCGTACGCGCCTTCGCCAGCGAGCCGCCGGAGGTTTCGGAAAGCCTCAGTCCGCCGAGCGGCAGGGTGATGCCCTTGCCCAGCTGGCCGGAACGAATATCGATCAATTCCAGCGAGCCGCCGCCAAGATCGCCTGCGATGCCATCCACTTCACTGAAGCCGCTGATGACGCCGAGTGCGGAATAGAGCGCCTCTTCTTCACCGGACAGGACCTGAACCGGATGGTTGAGAATGCGCTCCGCTTCCTCGATAAAGGCGGGGCCGTTCAGGGCCTCACGCGCGGCAGCGGTGGCCAGCACGAAAATGCGGGTTGCCTGTGCCTGATCGGACAGCGCGCGAAAGCGGCGCAGAGCATCCAGTGCACGCGTGACGGCCTGATCATCCATTTTACCGGACAGGCCGAGCCCCTTCCCCAGCCCGCACAGCACCTTCTCATTGAAGAGAATGGCCGGTGAACGGGAAAGGCCTTCATACACGACGAGGCGGACAGAGTTCGAGCCAATATCCACAACGGAAACAGGAGCGCTTCCGGGGAGACGCCCCTGTGCATCAGATCGTACCATACAACCCTATTTCTTACGTCGGGCCTATTTCTTGCGACCGGAGACAATACCGGCAATGAGTTTCGGCGCACTCGATTTCAAGGCTTCCCCGCGCCCTGATAGGCTGGGGTTTGTCATAAAATAGTGTTGCGCGTTGAAAGGTTCCTCACCCTTGCGAACTTCCATCCTGCGCGACGTTCCATCGGGCAGTATCTCGTAGCTCTGCTGGTTGTCAATGAGGTTGCCAAGCATGATCTGTGAAAGAACCTGCTCGTGTACTGTAGGGTTAAGAAGCGGAACGAGCGTTTCCACACGCCGGTCGAGATTGCGCGGCATCATATCGGCAGAGCCGATATAGACGAGCGCTTTTTCCGATGGCAGGCCATAGCCGTTCCCGAAGCAGAAGATGCGGCTGTGCTCCAGGAACCGTCCGACAATGGATTTCACGCGGATATTATCCGAAAGGCCGGGCACCTGGGGACGGAGGCAGCAAATGCCGCGAACGACGAGGTCCACTTCCACGCCGGCTATGCTTGCGCGGTAAAGCGCATCGATGATTTCCGGATCCACCAGAGAGTTCATCTTCATCCAGATGGCCGCCGGATGCCCTTGGCGGGCATGGACAATCTCTTCTTCGATGTGCTTGAGAATGCGCGGGCGCAACGTATAGGGCGAAACGGCCAGCTTCATGCTCTCTTCCGGCTCACCATAGCCGGTGATGAAGTTGAAGACATTGGCCATGTCATGGGCAATCTTGGGATTACAGGTAAAGAAAGAAAGGTCCGTGTAAATCTTGGCGGTGACCGGGTGATAGTTGCCGGTGCCAAGGTGGCAATAAGTGCGCAGCTTGCCATCCTCGCGGCGCACGACCATCGACATCTTGGCATGCGTTTTCAGCTCGATAAAGCCGAAGACAACCTGAACGCCCGCGCGCTCCAGGTCCCTCGCCCAGCGAATATTGGCCTCTTCATCGAAGCGCGCCTTCAACTCCACCAGCGCCGTAACCGATTTGCCCATTTCCGCCGCGTCGATGAGGGCGCGCACGATGGGGCTGTCGTTGGAGGTACGGTAGAGCGTCTGCTTGATGGCGAGAACATCCGGGTCACGCGCTGCCTGAAGCAGGAATTGCACCACCACATCGAAGCTTTCGTAAGGGTGATGGACCACCATGTCCTTTTCGCGAATGGCGGCGAGGCAGTCCCCGGCGTGCTCACGGACGCGTTCGGGAAATCGGGCATTGTAAGGCTCGAAGCGGAGATCGTCGCGCGGTGCCTTGGCAATTTCCGACATTGTGTTCAGCGCCAGAAGCCCCGGCAGAACGGCAACGCGATTATCCGGCACGCCCAGTTCCTGCACCACGAACTGGCGCAAGGAAGCCGGCATTTCACTATCGGTTTCGATGCGGATGACCTTGCCGCGACGGCGGCGCTTGAGCGCGGTCTCAAAGAAGCGAACCAGATCCTCCGCCTCTTCCTCGACTTCGATATCGCTGTCTCGAATGATGCGGAAGGTACCGGACCCTCTCACCTCATAGCCCGGGAAAAGCCGATCAATAAACATGCTGACGACATCTTCGAGGGTGATGTAGCGGATCGTCGCGCCATCGTCGGGCAGGCGAATGAACCGGTCCAGCGTCGGCGGCAGGCGCAACAGACCGGTCATCGGCTCACGCCCGCTTTTGCTGTCCAGTTGCAAGCCTATCGAAAAGCCCAGGTTGGGAATGAAGGGGAAGGGATGCGCCGGATCGATGGAAAGCGGCGTGAGGATGGGGAACAGATTGTCTTCGAAGTCGCTGGCCAACCAACCTCGGTCTTCTTCCGAAAGCGCTGCCGGACGCACGATCAGAATATCTTCCTTGGCCAGATATTGCTGCAGTACGGCAAGCGATGCCTGCTGTTCCATCTGCAGATTGTCGATTTCTTTCAGAATTTCTTCCAGCTGCTCTGCCGGTGTCTTGCCATCCGGGCTGCGCACCACGATGCCCTGCCGCACCTGGCCCTCAAGCCCGGCCACACGCACCATGAAGAATTCATCCAGGTTGGCTGCCGAGATGGACAGAAACCGGATGCGCTCCAGCAATGGATGCGCCGTGTTCAAGGTTTCTTCCAGGACTCGCCTGTTGAACTGCAACCAGGAGAATTCGCGATTGATGAAGCGCTCCGGACTGTTCAACAGTTCCGAGGCAGCCACATCCTTCTCGGCAGGCAACGCAGTGTTTTCAGACATCTGATCCATGGGAGACCCCTCTTATGGCCGGAATCGAAGCGTATTCCGGCTGCTTCCGTCCGGCGTTATAACTTTTCAACGACGGAAAGATGACAGTCAATCTTCGCGATCGGCTGATGCGAGGCTTTCTAGCACTTCCGCGGCCAGGGTGCGGCTGATGCGGGTGCCGCGCGCCAATGCGAGGCGATCCAGCCGATCCACCACGCCTTGCGCCGCTTCCATGGAGCGCTCCATGCGTGCCACGATATAGGCGACGATCCGGTCATCGATGTGCAATTGGCGATCGGCAAACAGCTTGATGATGACCTGCCCCAGCAGATCTTCATCCGGCTCGCCGATTTCCACCACGGTTGCCGCCTTCAGGCGCGAGCGCAGGTCCGGCAGCGTGACGGGCCAGGACATGGGCCACAGTCGCGCTGTGATCAGCAAGCTATGGCCGTTTTCACGCACGCTGTTGATCACATGGAACAGCTCGTTATCGTCAAAGCCCACACGGTCGGCATCCTCGAAAAGCACGGGGCCGGCAGCCGCCACGGTGGCGCTTTCGGCACCGGCCTTGGGGTGAATGACCGCCGCATTGGCACGCTCCCGCCAGATGTTGGCAAGATGGGTTTTTCCACAGCCAGCCGGTCCTGTCAGGATCACCACCGGGGCGTTCCAGTTCGGCCAGGCATCGATCATGGCCACGGCAGCACTCACCGGCTCGGCAACCAGCAGGTCATCGCGTCCGATGGCAGCATCATGGGTCAGCGCCAAAGGAAGTTGCTCCGGGCGCTGACGCTTTGTCTTTTCAAGCGTCTCTGTCATGCGAAATTTGGGGCTCTTGTACGGCCTTGGTCGATAGCTCTGCCTTGTCATCCCAGGGCAGCGCCGTCGAATGGCCGAAATATATGTCGCTTTGAAGATAACGCGTCAGAGCGAAACGAACAAGCACGCCCACCATCGCAGCGGCAGGTACCGCAACCAGAAGCCCGACAAAGCCGAACATGGCACCAAAGGCCAGGAGTGCGAACATCAACCAGACGGGATGCAGACCGACGCTGGAACCAACAAGTTTCGGCTGAAGAATATTTCCCTCGATGAACTGGCCGGAGAAGAAGACCGCCATGGTGGCAATGATCCAGCCATAATCAGGCCAGAACTGCATGAGCGCAACGCCCACCGCCAGGATGAGGCCGACCAGAGAACCGATATAGGGGATGAAGCTGATCATACCTGCGACGAAACCGATCAGCAGCCCGAAATTCAGGCCGACAAGCGACAGGCCGACCGCATAATAAATACCGAGGATCAGGCAGAGAGACCCCTGCCCACGAATGAAGCCGGACACAGCCTGATCCATTTCCCGCGCCAGTTGGCGGATTGTCTGGACCTGATCACGAGGCACCCAGCTATCCACTTTCTCGACCATGCGGTCCCAATCGAGCAGGATGTAGAAGGCGACCACCGGCGTGACGACCATCAAGGAAATAACATCCACCAGTGTCTTGCCGGAATTCCAGAGCTGGTTGAGCAGCCCGCCGAGAAAGCCCGCGCCCTCGGACATGAGGCTGGAGAAATTCTGCTTGGCGTTCTGGATCTGGGTCACGACCCAGCCCGGCAGATAGGAGTTTTCCGGACTTGCGATCAGTTCCTGCAGCTTGGTCACGTATTCCGGCAGCACCTTGGCGAATTCGCTGAACTGGCCGATGATGAGCGGGACCACGATAACCAGGCCGGCTGCGAACATCAGCACGAAACTGATGAGAATGACGACCGTGGCCATGAGGCGGCTGAGGCCACGCCTCTCCAGCCAATCGGCAACCGGATCGAGAAAATAGGCAAGCGCCATACCGGCGATAAAAGGCAACAGGATCGTGCGAAACGCCAAAAGGAAGATGATGAAGGCCAGGAGCGCGAAGAACCAGAACAGGACGTAGCGCCGGAGGCTCGCTCCACTGATATGGTAGGTCATGAACAGGGTCCTTTGCTGCACTGCTTCCTGAATTGGGATAGGTGGCGGGAGCATCAAGGTCAAGCGTAGAGCTTTGTGCCCGTTATTCCGACTGAACAGCTTGGAAAACCGGGGTGGCAGGCGTGTTATGCTTGCATATTGCTGCACTCCATGCCATGGCCAGCCTCATTGAAGCGGTCTGGGCTTGAAGGCCCATACAGACCGTGATCCTTTAGGATTTGCGCAGGTTCTGGCAAGAACCGCAGTCTGTGTTCAGGCACCTGCCGGGTTGGAAGCGGAGACGGGGAATGAGCGAAGCGGGCAAGAATGGCCTCACCTACAGCGATGCGGGCGTCGATATCGATGCGGGCAACCTGATGGTGGAAAAGATCAAGCCTGCCGTGCGCTCCACCCGGCGCCCGGGCGCTGACGGCGAAATTGGCGGCTTCGGCGGCCTGTTCGATCTGAAGGCCGCAGGCTTCACCGATCCGGTTCTGGTTGCTGCCAACGATGGCGTCGGCACCAAGCTGAAGATTGCAATCGATGCGGACCGCCACGACACGGTCGGCATCGATCTGGTGGCCATGTGCGTCAACGATCTCGTCGTTCAGGGTGCAGAGCCGCTCTTCTTCCTCGACTATTTCGCAACCGGCAAGCTGAACCCGGATCAGGGCGCGGCAATCGTGACCGGCATTGCCGAAGGGTGCCGCCAGGCGGGCTGTGCCCTGATCGGCGGCGAAACGGCGGAGATGCCGGGAATGTATTCCCACGGCGATTACGATCTGGCCGGCTTTGCGGTAGGTGCCGCCGAGCGCGGCCAGCTGTTGCCGACCGGCGACCTCAAGGAAGGCGATGTTATCCTTGGCCTCACCTCTTCCGGTGTTCACTCCAACGGCTTCTCGCTGGTGCGCAAGATCGTTGGCGTTTCCGGCCTGAGCTGGAATGATGCGGCCCCCTTTGCCGAGGGCAAAAGCCTTGGCGAAGCACTGCTCACACCAACACGTATTTATGTGAAGCCGCTTTTGAAAGCTATTCGCGCAACGAACGCTATCAAGGCGCTGGCGCATATCACCGGCGGCGGCTTTCCGGACAATATTCCGCGCGTTCTGCCCGAGCATCTTGCGGCTGAAATCGATCTCGATAGCATTCCCGTGCCGCCCGTCTTCTCGTGGCTGGCCAAGACTGGCGGTGTCGTTGCCCATGAAATGCTGCGCACCTTCAACTGCGGCGTGGGCATGATTGCCGTCGTTGCGGCGGAGAATGCACAGGCTGTGACGGATGCACTGACCGCAGAAGGCGAAGTGGTTGTGCCGCTTGGGCGCATGATTGCCCGCGCCGAGGGTGACGCAGGCACCGTCTACAAGGGAACGCTTGCCCTATGAGCGCAGCTCGCAAGCGCGTTGCCGTCCTGATTTCCGGCGGCGGCTCCAACATGCTGGCGCTGGCCGATGCCTGCGCCGCCCCCGACTTTCCGGCGGAGATCGTCGGCGTCATTTCCGACAAGAAGGCGGCGGGTGGACTTGCGAAGGCCGCAGCCCGCGGCATCCCGACCTTTGCGCTGGAGCGCAAGGACTATGCCTCCAAAGCAGAGCATGAAGCCGCCGTGCTGGAGGCATTGGCATCCTGCAAGCCGGATATTGTGTGTCTGGCGGGCTATATGCGCCTGCTCTCGGCTGAGTTCATTCGCCCCTATGCAGGCCGGATCCTCAATATCCACCCTTCCCTTCTGCCGCTGTTTCCGGGTCTTCACACGCATCAACGGGCAATCGACGCCGGCATGCGGGTGGCGGGCTGCACCGTTCATTTCGTAACGGAAGGCATGGATGAAGGTCCGATTCTGGCGCAGGCGGCAGTGCCCGTTCTCACAGACGATACTGCGGAAACGCTGGCAGCGCGGGTGCTGACTGTCGAGCATCAAACCTATCCGCTGGCGCTCTGGCTTGTCGCCAGCGGCGAACGTGCCTTCCCACACGATGGCGAGAAGAGCAAAGCTGCTCCTGTCTGCAACGATCCTCAGGCGCGCATTATCAGCGCCTGACGCCTTGCGCCCCTCCTCCTGTCATGCCCTCAGGAAGGTCATCAGGTCTGCAGCGAGTTGATCCTTGTGGGACGCAAGGAGCCCGTGGGGCGCACCTTCATATTCAAGAAGGCGAGCGTTCGCGATGGCCTGAACAGCAGCGCGACCGGCGGCATCGATCGGCACCGTCTCGTCAGCCGTTCCGTGAATGATCAGCGTCGGCACACGAAAATACGCAAGGTCCGGGCGAAAATCTGTCGTTGCAAAAGCTTCTGCGCAGGCCAGGGTCGGCTTCAAACCTGCCATCATGCTTTGGTTGAAGGACCAGTCGATGATTGCGTCACTGACAGAGCCTGTAAAGACACCGACGCCGTAAAAGCTCTTGAAGAAGGACTGGAAGAACTGGGCGCGGTCTGTCTTCATGCCTTGCGCCATGTCGTCAAACTTGCCTTGCGGCGTGCCATTCGGGTTATCGTCCGTCTTCAGCATGAAGGGAACGACAGACGAGATGAGAGCGGCCTTCGCAATGCCTTTTCCGCCATGGCGGGACATATAGCGGGCCACTTCGCCGCCGCCCATGGAGAAGCCGAAAAGGGCAGCATTGTCAGCGCCGGTCGCTTCGATCACATCGGCCAGATCATCGCTGAGTGTATCGTAATCATAGCCAGTCCAGGGTTGGTCCGATCGACCGAAGCCGCGGCGGTCGTAGGAAATGGCACGAAAGCCGCTTTCTGCCGCAAACATGGCAAAATCATCCCATGTATCCGAGGTGAGCGGCCATCCGTGCAAAAGAATAACCGGCTGCCCCTGCCCCCAATCCTTAACGTAAAGCTCGTTGCCGGATCGGGTCTTGATCATGGTCATGGGCTGGGTCCTCTTCGTGGTTCAGACCCCAATAACGCGCCAGACTCTGCCGCGTTCCTGTTCCATCACCTCTTGGCCCTGAGATTCAGCGCCGCCCATTGCAGCAGCATGATGGTCTTGCCGTCGCATATCTCTCCAGTCTCGATCATGGAAAGAGCCTGATCGAGCGGGATTTCCAGGATCTCGATATCCTCATGTTCTTCATCCAGCCCGCCGCCATCGGCCACACGGTCAGACGTATCGATGGTGGCCGCAAAGAAATGCAGCACTTCCGTCACGGCACCGGGCGACATGTAGCTCTTGAAGAGAAAACGAACATCGCGAACTTGATAGCCCGTCTCTTCAATCGCTTCACGGCGGATTGCTTCTTCCGGATGATCCCCATCGAGAAGACCAGCCGGGGCTTCAATCAAAAAGCCGTTCGAGCCGTTCTTGAAGGCAGGCATGCGGAACTGGCGAACCAGCACAACGACATCGCGTTCAGGGTCGTGCAGCAGAATGGTCGCACCATTGCCGCGATCGTAGACCTCACGCGACAGACGAGCTGTCTTGCCCTTGCGCGAGGTATAGTCGAAGGTCACCTTGTTTAGATGATACCAATTGTCCGAGAGCACACGGTCTTCGATGATATCGACTTTCACATTGGTGAAAGCTTCTGGCTTTGTCATGACAAGTCCTTTTCAAGCCAGACGCGATTATCGTGAACCGCAGCCCCGCCATAGGGCGCAACCGGATCGGCGCCTGTTAGAACATTAATGCCCTCGCCATCCAGATGAGCGGTATTCGGCCAAAGGCCTTCCGCAATCAGAACCCCGCGCCGCGCGCTTTCGGCAATGCGCGCATGCAAGCGAACCGATCCGCGCTGGTTGCCGAGCCGTACGATATCGCCATCAATAATGGAAAGGCGCGCAGCATCGTCCGGGTGGATCATCACATCCGGGCGTCCCTCCTTCTCCCGAGAGGTTTTTGTCTCGGCAAAAGAGGAGTTCAGGAAGTTCCTGGCCGGTGACGTGGCGAGCCGGAAAGGATGCTGTGCATCCGCCAGTTCTATGACATCCACCTGATCCGGGAACAGTGGAAGCTCCGCATGAGGACCAAGAGGACCTAGGCTGGCGGGCGTCTTGTTTGGAGAGGGACCATTGGCCCAATCCGGGCGGAAGCGGAACTTGCCGTCAGGGTAGCCGAAGCCGTTCAGATAATGCGATTCCTCAAAACCGGGCTGGCAATCCACCCATTTGTCAGTCAGCAGCTGTTCATAGCCCGGCCACCCGTGCGGCAACAGCATGCGGTCAATGTGCTCCCGCTCGGTCAACCCGAAGCCCGGATAATGATCAACGCCGAGGCGCTTTGCCAGTTCTTCGATGACAAAGAGATTGGTGCGCACGGTTGCTGGCGGCTCCACCAGCTTCGGCCCCAGAAGAATGTGGTTCTGCCCACCGGCGCGGTAAAGATCGTCATGCTCCACGAACATGGTGGCAGGCAGCACGATATCTGCCACTTGCGCCGTGTCTGTCATGAAGTGCTCATGCACAGCCGTAAACAGATCGTCGCGCATGAAGCCCTGCCGCACCAGCCGCTGTTCCGGCGCGACATTCATCGGATTGGTGTTCTGGATCAGAAGCGCCGTCACAGGCCCACGATGACGAAGAGCCACCGCATCGCCGGTCAGCACACGGCCGATCTGCGACTGGTCAAGCATACGAATATCCGGGTCGGCATAGGCCGTACCCATCAGCTCACGCTTATCCAGTTTGAACAGCTCGCCATTATTGTGGAAAGCGCCGCCGCCCTCATATTGCCAGGAACCAAGCACAGTCGCGATAGAGAGCGCTGCATGCATGGCCACCGTGCCATTGCGCTGTCGTGTGAAACCGTAACCGAGGCGGAAGAAAGTCTTTTTCGTCGTGCCGACGAGGCGGGCGAAAGCTTCAATTTCGTCCACGGACAGACCGGTAATGCCTGCGGCCCATTCCGGCGTTTTGGCACGAAGATGCGCCTCAAGCCCCGTCGGATCATCGGCGAATTTCGCCATATAGTCCCGGTCGGCATAGCCATCGCGAAACGCAATATGCATGATGGCGCAGGCAAGGGCCGCATCCGTGCCAGGCTTCAGAATGATTTTCACATCCGCCTGCTTCATGGTGGGGCTGTCATACACATCCACAACCACAATCTTGGCGCCGCGCTCTTTTCGTGCGCGGATGGCATGGGTCATCACATTGACCTGGGTTGCCACCGGGTTTGTGCCCCAGATGACCACGCAATCGGACTTTGCCATTTCACGCGGATCGGGACCGCGAAGCGCGCCCGTTCCCATCACATAGCCAGTCCAGGCCATATTGGTGCAGATGGAGCCGAAAAAGCCGGAATAGCGCTTGGCGTGGCGCAAGCGCTCAATTGAATCGCGCTGCACCTGCCCCATTGTTCCCGCATAGAAATAAGGCCAGATGGCCTCGCTGCCATGGGCCGCCTCTGCCCTGACAAAGGCGTCTGCAATCTCATCCAGGGCCGCTTCCCAGCTGATCTCCTGCCAGTCACCACTGCCTTTTGCGCCCTTCCGGCGCTTCGGCACCAACAGCCTTTCGGGGTGGTAAAGGCGCTCGGCATAGCGGGCCACCTTGGCGCAGATCACACCGGCCGTATAGGTGTTAGCATTGGCGCCACGCACGCGACCAATCCGGCCATCGGCGGCAATATCCACCTCCAGCGCGCAGGCGGAAGGACAGTCGTGAGGGCACACGGTCGCCTTGGCAACCGGACCGGTGGTATTTTTGAGTGAGATCGGGGTCGCAACGTTCATATCTTTCCTATAGGACATGCACAGCTTCGCAAAAAGCGGCTTTTGCGTTGCATCTCATCAATTGAAGCGATCCAGCAGGTTTTTGAATGAATTACCGCCATATCTATCATGCGGGCAATTTTGCCGATGTGCTCAAACACGCGGTGCTGGCGCTGTTGATCCGTTACATGCAGAAGAAGGACAAAGCCTTCCGCGTGCTCGACACCCATGCGGGCATTGGCCTTTACGATCTTTCCTCTGAAGAGGCGCAGAAGACCGGCGAGTGGCGGGACGGGATTGGCAGGCTTCTGGAGGCCGATCTTGATTCACAGGTGGCCGCCATCCTTGAACCCTATCTTTCGGCTGTGCGTGAACTGAACCCGCAGGGTGGCATCACGTTCTATCCCGGCTCGCCGAAGCTGGCGCGCATGTTGTTTCGTCCACAGGACCGGCTGGCCGCCATGGAACTGCATCCGGATGATTACCGCCGCCTCTCTCGCGTATTCGAAGGCGATTTCCAGGTGCGGGTCACCGAACTCGATGGCTGGCTTTCGCTGGGCGCGCACCTGCCGCCAAAGGAAAAGCGCGGCATTGTTCTGGTCGATCCGCCTTTTGAAATCGACGGCGAATACAAGCGCCTCGTAGAAGGCTTGGCAACGGCCTATCGCCGGTTCCCCGGCGGAACCTATTGCCTGTGGTACCCGTTGAAAAAGGGCGCGCCGATCAAGCAATTTCATGAAGCGCTGCAGGCGCTGGACATACCCAAGATGCTATGCGCCGAACTTTCCGTCAAAAGCGAACGCGACACGACGGGGCTTTCTGGCTCGGGGCTGATTATCGTCAACCCGCCCTTCACTTTGAAAGATGAACTTCATCGGCTACTGCCCGTGCTGAAGGATGCTCTGGCGCAGGATCGGTTCGCCTCGGCCCGCGCCTTCTGGCTTCGCGGCGAAGAGCGCGCAGAACGGGATTGAAGGCTCCCAAGCTTTGCGCTTGCCGCCCCTTGACCGGCGAGCCTTGACTGAGACATCTTCCGCGCAAACGGGAGATTTCAACTCAATGTTTCAACGCATCTTTATTAGCCTCCTGGCGACATTTCTTTTTATTTCTTCCGGGGTTAGCCGGGCTGACGACAAGGCCGGAAATTTCGACTTCTACGTGCTCGCGCTTTCCTGGTCCCCCACCTTTTGCGATGGCAAGCGCGCCAAGAACAGCCCGGAACAATGCGGCGACGGCAAGAAGTTTGGCTTCATTGTTCATGGCCTCTGGCCGCAAAACGAAAGCGGATATCCGCAAAATTGCAGCACGAGCGAACCTCGCCGGGTGCCAGAGGCGCTTGGACGCCCGTATTTCGACATCATGCCCTCAATGGGCCTGATCGGCCACCAGTGGCGCAAGCACGGCTCCTGCTCCGGTCTCAGCCAGAAAGCCTATCTGGAAACAACCCGTGCCGCGTTCAACAAAATCAAGCTTCCCTCCGACATTTCGACTGCCAATGCCACCAGTTTTTCGGCGGAAGAAATCGAGCAGAAGTTCGTCGCCGCCAATCCCGGCCTGACCGCCGAGTCGATCGCAGTGAATTGCGAGAAGGACAAGTTCGAGGAAGTGCGTATCTGCATGACCAAAGACCTCGGCTTTCGCGCTTGCCAGGAGGTGGATCGTGGCGGATGCCGCCTGAAGCGAATAACGGTTCCTCCGACGAAATAATCCATTTGGCGCACTTGCAGCCGTCCCTCTCGCGGTTCAAGAATCGCCACCTCAGCAGTCCGCCGATGACGGACCTTTAGACAGGACAATGATCATGAAATTGCTTGTGTCACCCACTTCCCCCTATTCTGCCAAGTGCCGCATGGCGGCGATCCATCTGGGGCTCAAGGTTGAAGAGGTGAATGTCGACACCTCCGCGGAACCGGCAGAGCTGATCGAACACAATCCGCTCGGCAAAATCCCAGTGCTGCTGCGCAAGGATGAGCCGCCGGTTTATGACAGCGTCGCCATCATGCACTTCTTCGATCGGCTGTCTGAAGGTGCGCTTTACCCGAAGAAGGAAGAAAAGCGAACGGAGGCCGAGGTTCTGGAAGCGCTGATCGATGGCATCACCGATTGCCTTCTTGCCATTATCTACGAAAGACGGTTCCGCAGCGAAGACAAGATCGAGCAGTCATGGATAGACCGCCAGTGGAACAAGGTTACGCGCGGGCTGGATTACCTGGAAAACAATCTGCCGAAAACGGAGAAGAAGCTGCACGGCGGGCACTTCGCCCTGGCGGCGCTCATCAATTATCTGGAACTGCGTTTCGCCGGTCAATGGGCTGAAGGGCGCCCGAACCTGGCGGCATGGCCGGAGAAGTTTACGAAGCTGTTCCCCGGTTATCGCGAGTAAGCGCAACCTTTCCTGCAAAACGAGAAAGGGCGGAGGTTTCCCTCCGCCCTTTCTTCGTATCCACCTTTTGGCAGATCAGAACTTGACGCCGATACCAACCTTGACGGAGTGGTCGTCGAAGCCGCGCGAAACGGTCGAACCACCAAGGTTGAAGTCCTTGTCCTGGTAGTCGGAGTAACGATATTCAACACGAGCGGTGATGTTGTTGGTCACCATGGTCTCAACACCTGCACCGACCGTGTAGCCGAGAGCCGTCTTGCTGTCGGAACCGGCAGCGCTGGACAGTTCGTGGTCAGCAGCGGCCAGACCAGCCGTACCGTAGATCATGAAGGGGTTCAGATCGTAACCGACGCGGCCACGGACAGAGCCGTTCAGCTTCTGCTCGCCGGTCACACCTGCACCTGCGGAAGCCTTCTGGTCGTTGTAGCCGAGGTCAGCTTCAGCACCGTACACAATGTTGCCGCTCTGCCAGTTGTAGCCGCCGTAAACGCCACCGCCCCAACCGTCGGCGCTGCCGTTGTTGCTGCCCTTGTTGAACTTGCCCCAGTCATGGGCGCCGTAACCACCGAGGTAGAAACCGGACCAGTTGGAAACAGGAGCAGCCGTTTCAACAGCAGCAGGTGCTTCCGGGATCTGGGTAACGGCGTCAGCCGCCTGTGCCGAAACGGCAGCCAGGGCAGCAGCAGATGCCATGAGGGTCGCGATGAGAGTACGCATACTTATTCTCCTTTTCATTGCCGGGCGGGAAGTGGCGTTCCAATCAACGACACGTGGCTGTTCCCTGCCGCGTTGAACCAGAATTTGGTGGGCAATTGAGGAAATGAAAGTACCGAAATGTGAATTGATTGTGGCAACGAGGTGGCTGAATCTGGATGTTGCTTGAAAGCAACATGGATATTATTAACCTTACCAAAAAGTATACGGCCCTGCTGCTGCAGCAATAGTATTCACATCGGCGTGAATACATCAATAGCCACCGCCAAGATTTCTACGTGTGCGTGCATACCGAAAGCCGCTTCTCATCCTTTCGGTAATCCATCGGCTTGATTGGCGCGTATAATCACGGCAGACCTATAGTGTTGAAATTCAAAAACATGGCAGATGCAGCGTGAAAAACGAAAGAACCGTTCTCGTCACCGGAGGTGCGCGCCGCATGGGACGCGCAATCTGCGAAGATCTTGCGCGTCACGGCTACAGCGTCGCGATCCACGCGAATGGCTCGCTGGCGGAAGCCGAGGCTCTGGCTGAGAGCTTGCGGCGAGACGGGCACCGTGCGGTGGCCCTGCAGGCGGATCTGCTCGATGCCTGCGCGACCGATCGTCTGATCGAGCGGGCGGCAGCGGATCTCGGCCCCATAAGCGGCCTTATCAACTGCGCCTCCATCTTTCAGAAGGACAGCGCAGACAGCTTCCAAGCGCAGACCTATGACAGGCATTTCGGCATTCACGTGCGGGCTCCCTCCATCCTCTCTGCCGCATTGCTGCGTCAGCTGCCGCAGGATAGGCAGGGCTTGATCGTCAACATCATCGATCAGCGCGTCTGGAAACTGACACCGCATTTCTATTCCTACACGCTTTCCAAGGCCGCCCTCTGGACCGCTACGCAAACCTTGGCGCAGGCCTATGCGCCGCGCGTGCGGGTCAATGCAATTGGCCCCGGCCCCTCCTTCAAAAGCGAGAGGCAGGCGCAGGAAGATTTCGACAAGCAGATCGCAGGGCTGATCCTGGAACGCGGCCCGGCTCCGGACGAATTCGGTCGCACGATCCGTTTTCTTTTTGACACTCCGTCCATCACGGGCCAAATGATAGCTTTGGATGGTGGCCAGCATCTGGCCTGGGAAACGCCTGATGTGGCGGAGATCATTGAATGAATGGAACGAAACTGCCTGACGGCGGCGTTCTTTACGACGAAGCGGAAGACGAAGAAGACGATGTAGCGCAGCCGGAGGCTGGCGCTGCCTCCGCTCTGGCCGGGATAGAATGGAATCACGGCTGGCAGAACGAGAACGGCCTCAAAGGGGCCGATCTGATTGCCGAATTCGTGAAGCACCTGCCCAACGCGCCCGGCGTATACCGCATGTTCAACGAGGCGGGCGACGTGCTCTATGTGGGCAAGGCCCGCAGCCTGAAGAAGCGCGTCTCCAACTATGCCCAGGGGCGAGTGCACTCGAACCGTCTTTCCAAGATGGTGCGCGACACTGCGCAGATGGAATTCGTCACGACGCGGACAGAAACAGAGGCGCTTCTTCTCGAAGCGAATCTGATCAAGAGATTGCGTCCGCGCTTCAACGTTTTGCTGCGCGATGACAAGAGCTTCCCCTATATTCTGATCACCGGCGATCACCGTGCACCGGCCATTTACAAGCATCGCGGCGCGCGTGCGCGCAAGGGCGAATATTTCGGCCCTTTCGCCTCAGCCAGTGCCGTTGGCCGCACCATCAATTCCCTACAACGTGCCTTCCTGCTGCGCACCTGCACGGACAGCGTTTTTGAAGCACGCACGCGCCCCTGTCTGCTCTACCAGATCAAGCGCTGTTCCGGCCCCTGCACCCATGAAGTGAGCGATCAGGACTATGCCTTGCTGGTGCGGGAGGCGAAGGATTTTCTTTCCGGCCGCAGCCAGAATGTGAAATCCGCGATTGCGGCTCAGATGGCAGAAGCGTCCGAGGATCTGGATTTCGAACGTGCCGCCGTCTATCGCGACCGGCTGGCGGCGCTCTCGCATGTTCAGAGCCATCAGGGCATCAATCCCGCAGGCGTGGAAGAGGCAGATGTTTTTGCCATCCATCATGAGGCTGGCTTGACCTGCATCCAGGTCTTCTTCTTCCGGGCCGGTCAGAACTGGGGCAACCAGGCCTATTTTCCGAAAGCAGACCCGCAGCTTTCTGGTGCCGAGGTCTTGAATGCCTTTCTGGCCCAGTTCTACGATGACAAGCCGGTTCCCCGGCAGATCCTGCTTTCGGAAACCATTGAGGAACAGGCTCTGCTTGCAGAAGCCCTGAGTGAAAAGGCCGGTTACAAGGTCTCGATCCTCGTTCCGCAACGCGGTGAAAAGAAGGATCTGGCCGAGCATGTTTTGGCCAATGCGCGCGAAGCCCATGGGCGCAAGCTGGCGGAAACCGCCTCGCAAGAGCGCCTGTTGAAAGGCTTTGCAGAAACCTTTGCGCTGCCTTACGTGCCTCGCCGCATCGAGATCTACGATAACTCGCATATCATGGGCACCAATGCGGTGGGCGGCATGGTCGTGGCGGGGCCGGAAGGCTTCGTGAAAAGCCAGTATCGCAAGTTCAACATCAAATCGACGGACATTACCCCCGGCGACGACTTCGGCATGATGCGCGAAGTGATGACACGCCGCTTTTCACGCCTCCTCAAGGAAGAGGGCCTGCCGGATCGTTCCGCAGTGCCGGGCGGTGAAGACGCCGTGGATGCCGGTTTTCCAGCCTGGCCGGACGTCATTCTCATCGATGGCGGACAGGGACAAATGTCTGCCGTGCGCAAAATTCTGGATGAACTTGGCATTCGCGATGTCGTCACCGCCATCGGCGTTGCCAAGGGTGTGGACCGCGATGCGGGGCGTGAACGTTTCTTCGCCGAAGGAAAAAGCGATTTCTCACTTCCGCCGCGTGATCCGGTCCTCTACTTCGTGCAGCGGATGCGCGATGAGGCGCACCGCTTTGCCATCGGCTCCCATCGCGCGCGCCGCAAGAAAGAAATGGTGAAGAACCCGTTGGACGAAATTTCCGGCATTGGCCCCTCCCGCAAACGGGCGCTTCTTCAGCACTTCGGCACAGCAAAGGCCGTTTCTCGCGCCGGAATTACCGATCTGATGGCAGTCGATGGCATTTCGGAATCCGTTGCCAAGCAGATCTATAACCACTTCCATGAGAACCGGGCGGGGTGACGCCATGAGAATGGCACAGATAAAAGCTGATTTTCAGTTGACGCCCTGCTCTGCAAGTATCACTTAAAGGCAGTTGCACTAGACAGGATGACCATGGCTTCGCGCGCATTGAACATTCCCAATCTTCTCACCTATGCGCGCATCGTGGCTGTTCCGATTGTCGTTGCCTGCTTCTTTGTGGAAGGCAAGCTGCAAAGCTCCGACGTGGCACGCTGGACAGCGCTTGGCATCTTCATTGTTGCGTCCATCACCGATTATCTGGATGGCTATCTGGCGCGAATCTGGAATCAGACATCGAATATCGGCCGCATGCTGGATCCGATTGCCGACAAGCTGCTCGTCGCGTCCGTGCTTTTGCTGATGGCAGCAGATGGAACCATTGCCGGCTGGTCGCTTTGGGCGGCCATTACCATTCTTTGCCGGGAAATTCTGGTTTCCGGTCTTCGGGAGTATCTCGCCGCACTGAAAGTTGCAGTGCCAGTCACCCGCATCGCAAAGTGGAAAACCACCATCCAGATGGTGGCCATCGCCTTTCTTCTTGCCGGACCGGCTGGAGACAAGTTCGGCCTCTACACGACCCTTCTCGGCATAGC
Source organism: Affinirhizobium helianthi (assembly GCF_042680945.1). Classification (NCBI taxonomy): domain Bacteria; kingdom Pseudomonadati; phylum Pseudomonadota; class Alphaproteobacteria; order Hyphomicrobiales; family Rhizobiaceae; genus Affinirhizobium; species Affinirhizobium helianthi. The sequence continues at coordinate 26,945 of NZ_JBHUEQ010000022.1, forward strand.
ACTTCTCTGGATTGCTGCGATTTTGACGATCTATACCGGCTATGACTACTTCAAGGCTGGTCTCAAGCACGTGGTGGATGAAGAGTAATGGTCAAGCTGGTTTACTTCGCCTGGGTTCGCGAGCGCATTGACAAGGCCGAAGAAGAGATCGACCTGCCAGACAGCGTGAAGACGGGCCGCGACTTGCTGAATCACCTCAAGACCTTGGGCGAAGGTTATGAAGCCGCGCTTGAATACCCTGAAGTCATTCGCCTTGCCATCAATCAGGAACATGTCGAGCATGACGAGCCGATTGCAGGCGCACGGGAGATCGGGATATTCCCGCCGATGACGGGTGGGTGACATGATCGCCGTGCCACCTACCATCCGCGTCCAGCCTGAGAATTTCGATCTGTCCGCAGAAATCGACCGGCTGACAGCAGAGCGTGCGGATGTCGGCGCAATGGTGACGTTTACCGGGCTCTGCCGCGATGAAGGCGGCAGCCTGAATGCGCTGGAGCTGGAGCATTACCCCGGCATGGCCGAGGCCGAAATGCGCCGCATCGGCCAACTGGCCATCAAGCGCTTTTCGCTGCTGGGGCTTACCGCCATTCATCGCTACGGCAGAATTGCGCCGGGCGAAAACATCGTACTCGTGATCGCTACCGCCTCGCACCGGCAGGCAGCCTTCGATGGGGCGAACTTTGTGATGGACTTCCTGAAAACCGCGGCCCCTTTCTGGAAGAAGGAGCATCTGGCGGATGGATCGCAGGGTGACTGGGTCAGCGCCAAGGACGCCGACGATGCCGCCCGCGACAAGTGGCTCGAGCGATAGGCTGTTGCCTTGACTTGAAGCGCTTGCTGCCAAGCTGCTCCAAAATCTTGGCAGCACCTCCAGTGGTAATGATCACGGGAGGTGCCTGGTGGTCAGAAGCCTTCCAGAACCAGCTTGCCCCTGGCCTTGCCGCTTTCCAGAATGGAATGCACGGATTTGAGGTTGGCCGCATTGACGGGGGAGAGGGTCTCGGTAAGCGTGGTCTTGATCTTGCCAGTGTCGACGAGACCAGCGACCTCATTCAACAGCCTTCCCTGCTCTGCCATATCCTCCGTCTGGTGCATGGAGCGAGTGAACATGAACTCCCAGTGCACAGATGCAGACTTACGTTTGAATGGCATGATATCCATGACCGCCGGATCATCGATCAATCCGAAGCGCCCCTGAGGTGCGAGAAGTTCCGCAATATCGGCCACGTGAACTTGCGTTTCGGTTGTCGAGAACACGAAAGCCGGCTGCCCAAGTCCAAGCGCTTCGACTTGCGGCGCAATGGGTTTGCTGTGATCAATGACTTGATGGGCGCCGAGGTTCTTCACCCATTGCTGTGTTTCGGGCCTGGACGCAGTGGCAATGACAGTCAGCTTCGTCAGGGCACGCAAAAGCTGAATGGTGATTGAGCCAACACCGCCCGCGCCGCCAATGACAAGAATGGCATCGGCTGCACCCGCAACCGGCCGTCTTACATCAAGGCGATCAAACAGCATTTCCCAGGCTGTGATTGCAGTGAGTGGAAGAGCGGCGGCCTGCGCGTGCGAAAGGCTGGAGGGTTTTCGCCCAACGATCCTTTCATCCACCAGATGAAACTCGCTATTGGCGCCCTGCCGATCCAGTGCCCCGGCATAATAGACTGCATCGCCCACCTTGAAGGCGGAAACATCATCGCCGACGGCCACCACTTCACCCGAGACATCCCAACCTAAAACTTTCCATTGGCCTGGCTCCGCGGATGCCCGAGCGCGGACCTTGGTATCGACAGGATTAACCGACACCGCCTTCACCTTGACCAGCAAATCGCGCCCCCTGACTTCAGGAACATCGAGTTCCACATCCACCAGCGCGTCAGGTCGGTCCACGGCACCAGCTGTTTTATAGGCAACGGCTTTCATTCTTCACTCCTTCGCGGGGATCATTGGCCACGTATATATGCCAGCTTTTTCCAAGGCTAAGGGGTGCCAGGAAGTTTCATGAAGAAAGGCCGCCCGCGGTTGCCCACGAGCGGCCTTTTTCAAATCTAATCGATGGACTGAGAAATCAGCCGACGATTTCGGTCTCGGAGAACCAGTAGGCGATTTCCTGAGCAGCGGTTTCCGGAGCATCCGAACCGTGAACGGAGTTTTCGCCGATCGACAGAGCGAAGGTCTTGCGGATGGTGCCTTCAGCAGCCTGAGCCGGGTTGGTGGCGCCCATGATTTCGCGGTTCTTCAGGATTGCGTTTTCGCCTTCCAGAACCTGAACAACGGTCGGGCCAGAGGTCATGCCTTCAACAAGCTCGCCGAAGAAGGGGCGTTCCTTGTGAACAGCGTAGAAGCCTTCAGCCTCGCGCTTGCTCATCCAGACGCGCTTGGAAGCGATGACGCGCAGGCCATTGTCTTCGAAGACCTTGGTGATAGCGCCCGTCAGGTTGCGCTTGGTTGCGTCGGGCTTGATCATGGAGAAGGTGCGTTCAATCGCCATTGCCTGAAAATCCTTGAGTTTGCGGATAAGTGGGCGGTGTTTAGCCGCCCCGAATCATGAAAACAAGGGGGGAACAAGGAATTTCACGCAAGCGTCACATCGAACAGGGCCTCAGGCGACCGCCCTGCCCTTGCCGTCGAACAGGTCAAGGCACCGCTCGAACCAGATGGCAACCGAATGATCAGGCGGAAGAGAGAGCGAACCCGTGGTGATCCTGAGCCACTGCAATGCGCCAAACAATATGTAATCCGCAAAGAGCGGGCTCTCACCGCCCAGATAGGACTGGAACTTGAGCATGTGGCGCATCGGCTCCAGTTGCGCGACAAGGCTTGCAGCAGCATCCGGCTTCATCGCGGCGAAATCCTCCAGCTTCTTGCCCAACCGGCTTTCGCGGCTTTCACGGAAATAGGCCTGATCCTTCTCATCCAGCATATCGTGAATATCCTTGACGGCGAGACGGGTCAGAACCGGATGCACCAGCATTTGCGCATAGCCCTCTACGAAGCGAGAGAGCGCCTTGCCTCCTTCTCCACCGAACAGGCTCGGTCGGTTGGGGTAGGTTTCTTCGAGGTAGAGAGCGATATCGAAACTGTCACGGATAAGGAGATCGCCATCGCGCAGAACTGGAACCGTTTTGGAGAAGCCGTTTTCGACATTCGGCACTTCGGTAAACGGCACCGGCCTTTCGATGAACTCCAGGCCCTTGTGCTGCAGCGCCATGACGACTTTCCAGCAATGCGGCGAAAACGGGCGATTTTCATCGCGGCCACACAGCGAATAAAGAATTCTGGTCATGGTTCTCTGCTCCCGGTTCGATCTCTGACTTTAAAGTAGTGGAGCCAAAGCGCCTGTCGATCCAATGACATAATTTCATGAGTTCGATCAGGCATTCTTCTGCAATTCACTTTTAGTCTCCATCTTTATGGACGGAGAAGACCATGCTGACGCATTTCAGGATGTTTGCCGATTACAATCGCTGGGCCAATGCCCGACTTTACGATGCCTGTGCTCTGCTGAGCGAAGAGGAATTCCGGGCAGACAAGGGCGCATTCTTCGGCTCTGCGCAACGTAGCTTGAACCACCTGCTTGCCGCTGACCGAATCTGGCTGAAACGCTTTACCGGCACGGGTGAGGCCCCGACCGCGCTTGACGCCGTACTTCATGAAAGCTTCTGCGATTTGCGCACCGCCCGCGAAGCGGAAGACCAGCGCATCATCGACTGGGTCGATAGCCTGACGGAGGCCGATCTCTCTGCAATCATTTCCTATTCAACGCTGACCATGCCGGGAAAGATCGAGCAGCCGCTTGGCCCGATCCTCGCGCATCTGTTCAATCACCAGACCCACCATCGCGGGCAGGTTCACACGATCCTCACCTCGCTTGGCCAGCCATCCGTGGTGCTGGATCTCATCTATTTCCTGCGGGGGGAAGGCACGCGGTGGCAATAAGCAAGACCGGCCCCCTGCGCACTCTTGCATAGACCTTAAACTTCGGCCAAAACCCCGGCCATGATTACGATTACAGATCTTTCCGCGCGCATTGCCGGTCGCCTTCTTCTCGATCACGCCACCGTCAGCCTGCCCACAGGCACGAAGGCAGGGCTGGTGGGCCGCAATGGCGCGGGAAAATCCACCCTTTTCCGCATCATTACCGGTGATCTGGCGGCGGAAAGCGGCGCGGTTTCCCTGCCGAAAAATGCGCGCATCGGCCAGGTGGCGCAGGAAGCGCCTGGCACGGAAGACCCTCTGATCGAGATCGTGCTGGCTGCCGACAAGGAGCGTACAGCGCTTCTGAAAGAGGCTGAAACGGCAACAGACCCGGACCGCATTGCGGACATCCAGATGCGGCTGGTGGATATCGACGCCCATTCGGCGGAAGCACGCGCGGCAAGCATTCTCGCCGGCCTTGGCTTCGACGCCGAGGCGCAGCGCCGCCCCGCCTCTTCTTTTTCCGGTGGCTGGCGCATGCGCGTGGCGCTGGCTGCCGTGCTGTTCTCGCAGCCCGATCTTCTGCTGCTGGATGAGCCGACCAACTATCTCGATCTGGAAGGCACGCTCTGGTTGGAAGATTATGTGCGCCGCTACCCGCACACAGTGGTTATCATCAGCCATGATCGCGACCTCCTGAACAATGCCGTCAATGCCATCGTCCATCTCGACCAGAAGAAGCTGACCTTCTATCGTGGGGGCTATGACTCGTTCGAGCGCCAGAAGGCGGAAAACGACGAGTTGCAGATGAAGGCGAAAGCCAAGAACGATGCCGCCCGCAAGCATCTGCAAAGCTTCATCGATCGCTTCCGCGCCAAGGCCACCAAGGCTCGCCAGGCGCAAAGCCGCATCAAGGCGCTGGAACGCATGGGTACGGTTGCCGCCGTGATCGAGGATCACGTGCAGCCGATAACCTTTCCGGAACCGGACAAGCAGCCCTCCTCTCCCATTGTCGCCATCGAAAAGGGCGTGGTGGGCTATGAGCCGGGCAAACCGATCCTGAAGAACATCAATCTACGCATCGACAACGATGACAGGATCGCCCTGCTGGGTTCAAACGGCAATGGTAAATCCACCTTCGCCAAGTTCATTTCCGGACGTCTGGAGGCGCAGGCGGGCAGCTTGAGAACCGCGCCCAATCTCAAGATCGGCTTCTTTGCCCAGCACCAGTTGGACGATCTGATCCCGGAGCAATCGCCTGTCGATCACGTCCGGCGCCTCATGCCGGACCAGCCGGAGGCGAAGGTTCGCGCACGCGTGGCGCAGATGGGCTTGGCGACGGAGAAAATGGATACTGCCGCCAAGGATCTTTCCGGGGGTGAAAAGGCCCGTCTCCTGATGGGTTTGGCAGCCTTTCATGCCCCAAACCTCTTGATCCTCGACGAACCGACGAACCATCTGGACATCGACAGCCGCCGCGCCCTGATTGAGGCGCTGAACGATTACAACGGCGCGGTAATCCTCATCTCGCATGACCGCCATCTCATCGAGGCGACGGTGGACCGGCTTTGGCTGGTCAATAACGGCACAGTCGCCCCGTTCGAAGGTGATCTGGAAGAGTATCGCAATATTATTGTCGCTGCCTCCCGCAAGAAAGACGAGAAGCCGTCGAACGAGCTTCAGGAAGCGGTTTCAAAATCTGACCAACGCAAGGCCAATGCAGAAAAACGTGCTTCTCTTGCTCCGCTGAAGAAACGGATAAACGATGCAGAAGCGCTGACCGCTAAACTGGAAAAGCTTATCCAAACTTTGGATGCAGAGCTTGCTGATCCAAGACTTTACGAGCAATCGCCTACAAAAGCAGCAGAAAAAGCCAAGCAAAGAAGCGATGCGGCTGAAAAGTTGGCAGAGACGGAAGAATTGTGGCTTGAACTGTCGGCCGAATATGAAGAGGCTCTCTCTGCTTAAATTTCTTTTCCTAGCTTTCATCAAATAAATATATTCACTCCTTCGTCCTTCGTATTTCATGATACATAATCATGAGGCGAAAATTTGAGACTTCATTGCAAGACTGCATCGAATTCCTGTTGCAGCTTTAGCGATATTTTAAAGAAGTGACTACATCATAATGTAGAACTTAATGCTGCTGATGCACGGAAAATCTGTGCTGGGGCTGTTAACAGGGCTTTGCCTCGCCCAGAGGGCAAAAGCCGAGACATCGCATTTTATTGCTGCTCGCGTTCGTTTCGAACCTGCGAGAATTTATGTCCGTGCCTGCACAGCAACGCACGTCGTTTCTGTGTGTCTGCATCAGAGCTTATGAAAGCTCCCAAGCCATATTCGGGCGGGTTCCATGAAGGCGCCGCGCCCCAGCACTCAGTGGATGCCAAAATGTTCCAATCCATGTCGCTGAAGACCTCTCTGACCTGCGCCTTCGCATTGCTTCTTTGCCTTCTTCTGCTGCAGGGAGGGTTTGCCCTATCCTCGATGCGTAGCATTTTCGGCAATGTCGATGGCTTGGCCAACGATGCTGTTCCCAGCGTCGATATCACGAACCGGCTGAACATTTCGATTGCGAACCTGCGCGGGCTGCAAACGCGGCACATCCTGACCACAGACCCGCAGGCCATGGAAGAGACCGATGCATCCCTGACAAAGGAAGTGAAGAAACTTAAAGAGCGCATGGCCATCTATGCGCCGATGGTTTCGCTTGAGGTGGAAAAACTTGCCTTCGCAGGTTTTACCAAAGCGGCGGAAGAATATCTCGCCCTGAATGACAAGCTGGTTGCCCTCTCCCGTGCTGGCAAGAAGCAGGAAGCTGCCAACCTGCTGACGGGAGATATGGTGAAGAGCTATGATCAGATGGATAATTTCGCGGATGAATTCCGGGATGCCAATGTCGCGGCTGCGAAGCAGATGTATGCCGATAGTGCCGCCAGCTTCAGCCGCTCCGTGATTTCCAATGGCCTCGTCCTGCTGGTCGGCGTTATCGCCGGAATCACAGCAACTCTTTTCGTTATCAGGGAAGTCTCCCGACCGATCGACAGGATCACGCAATTGATGCGTCGTCTGGCCTCGGCAGATTTCGCCATGGACATACCCTTCATCAACCGGCGCAATGAAATCGGCGAAATGGCCAAAGCCGTTCAGGTATTCAAGGAAAACGGTATTCGCATCCGGGATCTGAGCGAGCAGGAAGCCAGCTACGGACAGAAATGCGAGGAGTTGCGCCGGGATATCGGTGACATGGTGGGTGCTGCCTTGCGGGGCGACTTCACCCGGCGCATGAGCATCACCTATCATTTCGACGAACTGAATGCCTTCGCCTCTGCCATGAACGAGCTGGTGGCCTCCATTGACGGCGGCTTGGGCGAAACACGCCGCGTGATGAGCGCACTGGCACAAGGCGACCTGACGGAGGGAATGCGCGGCGCGTTTCACGGCGCTTTTGCCGAACTGCAAAACAACGTGAATGCCACGATGGAATCGCTGCGGATCGTCGTGCAGGAGGTGCGGCAGTCTGTTGACCAGATCAATTCCGGCTCTGACGAGCTGCGCACAGCCTCCGACGACCTGGCCAAAAGAACCGAGAGGCAAGCGGCAGCACTTGAAGAAACCTCCTCTGCCCTCGAAGAGATTACGACGGCAGTCGGACGCTCGACACAACGGGCCACCAACGCAGCACGCAAGGTCGATGATGCCCGCCACAGCACAGAGCAATCTCGCAAGGTGGTGGATGACGCCATCTCAGCCATGCAACGCATCGAGGCTGCGTCGGGCCAGATCAGCCAGATCATCAATGTCATTGACGAAATCGCCTTCCAGACCAACCTGCTGGCCTTGAATGCAGGCGTGGAGGCCGCCCGCGCAGGCGAGGCAGGCAAGGGCTTCGCCGTCGTTGCCCAGGAGGTTCGCGAGCTGGCGCAACGGTCAGCCGTGGCGGCCAAGGATATCAAGGCGCTCATTACAAAATCGGGTGAGGAAGTGGATGCAGGAGTGCGGCTCGTCATGGCAACGGGCGATGCTCTGTCACAGATCCGCGTTCATGTGGACGGGATCAACGAGGAAGTCCATTCCATCGCAGCAACCTCCCAGGAACAGAGCAGCAGCCTTATCGAAATCAACACCGCCATCGGCCAGATGGACCAGGTTACGCAGCGCAACGCGGCCATGGTGGAAGAAACGACGGCCGGCACTGTGAAACTGGCGGATGACGCACGCCAGCTGTTTGCACTGATCTCCCGCTTCAAACTGGAAAAGCGCAATGCACCTGCAAGCTCCGTTCCACGACAAGGCCTGCAAGTTGCGGCGGGTGGCCGCCGGTAGTGCCGCCTGAACAGGCGACACTCACCGCGCTAGCCTTATGACATTTGGCGTTTCCGGCGACTTTCTGCTCGGCCCAGCGAAAGGGAAATAAACACGAAATTAACCAAGTTCGACTTAAGTACAGAGGCTTTTCAACCTCTTATCTCTTCCTTCGAGTCGGTTCATGTTTCTCCGCGCCCTTTGCGTTGCCTCAACCCTTGCCTGCCTTCTTACCTCTTGCGCAGGGCGCCCAGCCACTGAAGGCGGAACACTCGTTTCCGCCTTCGCCGCAGCTCCGGCTGCTGCAAATCCCGGCAGAGCGGATGCCCATGATCCGGTTCCGCTGACGCCGGTTGCCTGGGGCAGGCTGAACAATCCAAACGGCTTGGCCGGACGGACAATCGAGGTTGCGTCTCTCGATGATCTGAAGCTGCGGGAAAAGGAAGTGGCCCTCACCTTCGATGACGGGCCGATGCCCAAGAAGACAGAAAAGATCCTGGCCACTCTGGACCAGTACGGCGTGAAGGCGACCTTTCTGATGGTCGGCGAGATGGCGAAAGCGCATCCGGACATTGCCAAGCTCGTTGCACGCAATGGCCATACCATCGGAAGCCATACCTATCGTCACCCTAATCTGCGCACCCTCTCCTTCCAGGCCGCGATTGCCGAGATTGAAGAGGGTCGCCGCGCCGTCAGCGCCGCGACAGAACAGGAGGTGGGCTTTTTCCGATTCCCCTATCTTGCAGACAACAAAAGCCTGCGCAGTTGGGTGGCCCGGGACGGCATGGTGGTGCTGGATGTTCAGGTGGATTCAAAGGATTACTTCGCCGATTCTCCAGCCGCCGTTGCAACCCGGACCATGAATGCGCTCCGAGCCCACGGGCGCGGCATCATTCTGCTTCACGATATTCATCATCGCACCGCCGCCATGCTGCCTGCCTTGCTGACCCAGTTGAAGGCGGAGGGTTACAAGGTTGTCAGTCTGCACCGCGCAAAGCCCGCACCCTTCCTCACGGCATCGCTTTCCCACTGAGAGAGAATGCCCTCTGACCTCACGAAACCAGGGGCACCTCCAGTAAAGCGACAAGGTTTCCGAAGAAACTCTCTAGACTGAAGCCTTGAACTTGCCGTGGAAGGCTCTCAAGGCGAGCGGATGGCGCGGGCTTGCCAGCTCACGCGCTTGCAGCGCTTCCGGCAGGCTTGCCGGATCACCCTGCTGACCGACGGCGACGGTGGCATGCAGCACGTAACCCTCCGGGAGGCCGACCGCCTGCGCCATCGCCAACGTATCGAATCCGGCCATGGCATGGGCTGCGAACCCCGAGATATGCGCCTGCAAAGCGAGATAGCCCCAGGCCGCACCCGTATCGAATGCATGCGTCCCATTCTCAACCGGCTCTGTTTTTCCGGGGGGAACCGAGTGGGTTTGGCTGGCCACAACCACCAGGGCACTGGCATTCTTCGCCCAGCTCTGATTGGCAGGCACAAGCGCTCCCAGGATCGCATCCCAGCTCTCGTCATTCCTCAAGCTATAGACAAACCGCCAAGGCTGCGCGTTGAAGGCTGAAGGAGCCCAGCGCGCCGCTTCCAGAATGGTCAAAAGATCCTGCTCGCTCATTTCCGCGTCCGTAAAGGCGCGCGGAGACCAACGGCCGGGAAAAAACTCGGCAACGGGATGATCTGCTTTCCGGGTATTTGCCGTCATGTCTTCTCCAATCTCATCGTCGTTCGAACCCTGCTCAAGCCTTTTTCACCCAGCGCCCTTCCGGCGATTGCTGCCAATAGGTGAGCTGGTGGCCCTCGCTTTTCAGCCGCTTCCAGTGGCCGCGCGCCCCCTCAAGCTGATCCGCATCATAACCGTCGAACATGAAGACAACACGCTCATACTCACTCAGATCAGGAGGTGTGGCACCGTCCACGATGAAGCGGACTGTTGCCAGATTCGGGTTCTCGCCCGTCGCGGTGATGAGGATGGGCTGATGTTCAGGCATGGCGACCTGATCTGTGCCATGCGCCAGAAAACTGTCGTCCCGAAATGTCCAGAGGTGCTGATCCAGCAATTGCAGGCGCTCCTCGCTGGCGGTTTGCAGCACCACGCGCCAGCCCCGCTCCACGCTCTTTTCGAGCAGCGACGGTAGCGCGTCCTCCAGCCTTGATTCCGTCAGATGATAGAACAGCACCTCGGTCATTGCGCGGTCACGCCTCGTAACGATCGCGAATCAACTGATCGAGAAGACGCACGCCGTAACCGGACCCCCAGGACTGGCTGATCTCATTGGACGGAGATGCCATCGCAGTGCCAGCAACATCAAGGTGAGCCCAGGGCGTTTCGCCGACGAACCGCTTGAGGAATTGCGCGGCGGTAATGGAACCGCCATAGCGCCCGCCGGTATTCTTCATGTCCGCGAATTTGGAATCGATCAGCTTGTCGTATTCCTTGCCCAGCGGCATCCGCCACAGCTTTTCGCCCGTCTTCACGCCGGAAGCCAGCAGCCCCTCGGACAGATCGTCGTCATTGGAGAAGAGGCCCGCATGAATATTGCCAAGCGCAACCATGATTGCGCCAGTCAATGTGGCGAGGTTCACCATGAAGCGCGGCTTGAAACGGTCGTTGCAGTACCAGAGCGCATCCGCCAGCACGAGGCGGCCTTCCGCATCCGTATTGATGATTTCAATGGTCTGGCCGGACATGGATGTCACGATATCGCCGGGACGTTGAGCATTGCCGTCCGGCATGTTCTCGACAAGGCCCAGAATGCCAACCGCATTCACTTTCGCCTTCCGTGCGGCGAGAGTGTGCATGAGGCCGATGACAGCGGCAGCGCCGCCCATATCACCCTTCATGTCTTCCATATTGGCCGCTGGCTTGATGGAGATGCCACCGGTATCGAAAACGACGCCTTTGCCGACAAAGGCCAACGGCGCGTCCCCCGTCTTGCCGCCCTTCCACTGCATGACAGCCAGCCTTGGCGGACGGACGGAACCTTGCGCCACACCAAGCAAGGCGCCCATGCCAAGCGCCCGCATTTCAGCTTCCGTCAGGATTTCCACATCAACCCCGAGCGTGACAAGCGCCTTGGCATGCTCTGCAAATTCGATCGGGCCGAGGATGTTCGGCGGCAGATTGACAAGTTCACGCGCCAGGTTGACGCCTCCGGCAACCGCTTTTGCGTCACCAAGAAGATTGTGCGCATCTCCATGGGCCGAGGTTACAATGGTCACCGCAACGCTTTGCTCGGCTTTCTCCTCATCCTCATCCTTCTTCGTTTTGAAACGGTCGAAATTATAGGCTCTGAGCAGCATTCCGAGCGCGAAATCCGCAGCTTGCCGGGCTGAGACCGACAGGCCGGGAGCATCGAGGAAAATGGTGACAGACCCAACGCGCTTGACCAGGCTTGCCGCCTTTCCACCCGCACGCAGCCAATCGAATTCAGTCATGGCATCGGCCTTGCCGAGCCCGAGAACGCAAATGCGGTCAAACGGCGATTGATAAGGCGCAATAAGATCCAGCACTGTCATAGATTTGGCACGAAAGGTGGCTACTTCGGCAGCGCGCTGACGGACCAGGGCAGGATCGGCTATTGCTGCTCCTGCCGGTTCAGTCTCACCCGCCAGTTGAAGAAGGATGGCAAGCTTGGACTGTGAATCAGCGGTGGCTGCGAAGCGGATATCGAAGGTGGAGGACATTTCTTCTCCCTGGGCATTGATAATGAAGCGTGCCAGCCATTTGGAGTGGACAAACACCACGGCAAGATATGAATCGGTGAGAATCAATTTACCGTGTCGCGCAATTGCTTGCCACTGACAAAGCAACACCCGTAGAGTGATCGCAAAAGGCAGGGAGGCCTCAGCGGAGTTGGCGGATATCTTTCAAACCCGCGCATCCATGACACTGGACAGCGTGGTCTCACTATGCAGGCGGCCTCTCACATGGCTCATCGTTCTTTTCTGTCTCTGGTGGGCGCTGCTGGCCGTTTTCTATGCATTTCCGCAGATAGATATCTGGGTGTCTGAGCAATTTTTCCTGAAGGGGGCGTGCCTTTCGGAAAGTCCATTAAGCGGCATTTGCGGCAGCTTTCCCTATGCCGGAGAAGAGCTGCTGATTCATGTGCGACGCCTCTATTTCTATCTCCCCGTTGCCGCGGCCGTTCTCCTCGCCCTGGCCATCGTGCGGAATCTCCAGCATCACGGCGCCACCTATAATGCAAAGGCAACCCGCCAATACTGGATCGCGCTCGTCTCCGGCGCTCTCGGCCCCTATCTTCTCGTCAATCTGATCCTGAAGACGATCTCAGGCCGCCCTCGGCCGTACCAGACGGACTTCTTCGGCGGCGCACATCAGTTCACCGCTGCCGGAACACTTGATGGATCATGCCTCAACAACTGCTCCTTCATTTCCGGCGAAGCGGCTGGTGCGGGCTGGATGGCATGTCTCATCGTGCTGCTTCCACCGCGGCTTCGGCTGTTTCTCGGGCCGCCGCTCATCGCCTTTTGTCTCGTCTCACCCTTCCTGCGGGTCGGATTTGGCGGCCACTATCTCTCGGACGCGGTGCTTGGCTTCCTCTCTTCCTGTGTCGTCTATGCAGCGGTGACGGTGTACTACGGGACACAGGTGGAAAAAAATCGGTGGTCGAAGGCCGGATTGTGATGGCGAGCCTGTCGCCTTTGCCACACAAATTGCGTAAGAGCCGATTAGGGCGCGCTGAACGGCCTCGCAGCCGTCATGGATGTCGGTATATCGGACCCTTATGAAGATACTAGAACGCTACATCTTCCGGCGCGCATTCCAGATGTTCCTCATCACTCTGGTGCCTGTGCTCACAATCATCTGGACGATCCAGGTGCTTGGCCGCATTAATCTGGTGACTGATACGGGCCAATCCATGGGCTCATTCATGACGCTCGCCAGCTTCATTCTACCAACGATTATTCCGGTCGTTTTGCCATTCGCCATCGTCATTGGCATTACCCAGACGCTGAATGGCATGAACAATGATTCGGAACTGGCCGTCATCGATGCCGCCGGGTCGGCACGTTCGATCATCTACAAGCCCGTCATGATCCTGACTGTGACGATGGCTGCGCTTTCATTCCTGATCACCAATTTCGTTGAGCCTCCGGCCCGCGTCAAAGCGCGAGAAATGGTGGCCGCGGCCTATGCAGATCTGCTCTCGTCGGTGATTGAGGAGAAAACGTTCCGCAGCATTGAAGATGGACTCTACGTGCAGATTTCAGAGCGCCATTCTGGCCGGGTGCTGACTGGCATCTTCATGGTGGATTATCGCGATCCCAATATGGATCTCATCTACTACGCTCGCGAGGGTTCTATTGCCGAAGATGGCAAGACGCTGACCATGCGTGACGGTGAAGTGCATCGCAAGACCCCGGAAGGGCGCATCTCCATCGTGAAATTCCTGTCCTACGCCTTCGATCTGTCGTCGATGACGGAATCAACCGACGGCGCGCCGGTTTTTGCAAGCGACAGAAGCTTGAGCTTCCTTCTGCATCCGGATCCGACCGACAAAACCTTTCTTGCAGCGCCGGGCAGCTTCCGCTCGGAATTGCATCGCCGGCTTGCCGACTGGATGTTGCCCGTCGTCTTCGGTCTGATTTCCCTGGTGGTCGCAGGCAGCGCAAGATCGAGCCGGCGCACACGCCTACACCCGATGGTCGCCGCCTTGATTCTCTGTTTCTCACTTCGATGGCTGACCTTTTATGTGACCAATCTGGCAAAGACCACGCCTGAGGCTGTCATTCTGATTTACGCCATTCCGGCAGCATTTGCCCTTCTGGCGATCTTCATGCTGGCAACCAACAGGCAGCTTGCAGCCCCTGCCTTCCTGCTGCGTCCATTCAATTTGCTGGCCCATGGTGCACGCAAGCGTGTTGGTGCCATCAAGGCCAAGGGCCAGGGAGGTGCATCATGATCGCGGCTCCCACGCTCTCACGCTACTTCTTCAAGCGCTATATGATTACCGCCATCTGGTTCTTTCTCGGTGTATGCGGCATCATTTTCCTAGCGGATTTCAGCGAGACAAGCCGTCGCATGGGTGGCTTCGTAGGCTACACGGTTCCGGGCGGCCTGCTGATGAGTGCGCTGCGTCTGCCGCTGATTTTTCAGCAAACAGTGCCAACGCTGACGCTTTTCATTGGCATGACGACGCTGATAACGTTGAACCGGCGATCGGAACTTGTGGTCACCCGGGCCGCCGGTCTTTCCGTATGGCAATTCGTGCTGCCCTTTGTAGCAGGTGCCTTTCTCATTGGCGTTGTAACAACGGTTATCGTCAATCCCATCGCGGCCTGGGGCCAGGATTTCGCGACGAATCTGGAATCAGATTGGCGCAAGGCAAGCAATGCATCCAAGCCTTCGAACTTTCTTCCCTGGCTGAGGCAGATCGACGGTAATGACGATACGGTTATCGGCGCAAAGAGCTTTGAAGACGGCGGCACAAAACTGTTCAATGTTGTGGTTTTCCACTTCGACCAGAACGGTAGAGTTACCCTGCGTCAGGATGCAACCACAGCCACCTTGGAAAATGGTTACTGGCAGCTTAACAACGTTCTCGAGACGCGAACCGATGCACCGCCTGCGCGGGTAGCGTCGGCGCAAGTTCGGACGAATCTTAAACAGGAGTTCCTTCAGGAGTCCGTCACCAAACCCGAAAGCGTTGCTTTCTTTGACATTTTAAGAAAAATTGAGGTAGCAAAGTCTTTTGGCATTTCCACCAAGGCTCTCGAAACCCAATTCCATTCGCTTATGTCCTTGCCGCTTCTTCTGGTGGCAATGACGCTTATCGCAGCAACGGTCTCTCTTCGTTTCAGCCGCATGGCGCAATCGCGCTCGGTGATTCTGGGTGGAATCGTTTGCGGCTTCGTGCTTTATGTTGTGTCTGTGCTTGTAAAAGCATTCGGAAGCAGCGGGGTCGTTCCTCCCTTCGTGGCGGTCTGGTTACCAGTCGTCGTCGCCTTGGCGCTGGGAGCGACAATCCTGCTTCATCAGGAGGATGGCTAGTGGCGGTAATTGACCGCGGGAATAACAGACGGCTTTTCGCAGCCCTGCTGACCAGCTTGGCTGTGTGTGTTGCGGCTGCCTACCCGTTGCCCGTTTTCGCGCAGGGCTCACCCCTTGCACCCGAGGCTGCCGACGGAGCAAAGATGCTCCTGCGCGCAAATGACCTGACTTATAATCAGGATACGCAACGCGTCACCGCCAATGGCGGCGTGCAGATTTATTACAATAAATACCGCATGGTGGCGCAGCGGGTCGAATACGATCAGAATACCGGTCGTGTGATGGCCACGGGCAATATCGAATTGATCGAGCCCGGCGGCAATCGCATCTATGCCGATTCGCTGGACGTGACCGATAATTTCGGCGAAGGCTTCGTGAACTCGCTACGCGTGGAAACCACAGACAACACGCGCCTGTTGGCCGAGAGCGCAGAGCAGTTGCCTGAAGACCTGATGGTCCTGAACAACAGCGTGTATACGGCCTGCTTGCCTTGCGCCAAGCGCCCGGATCGTGCGCCTCTTTGGCAGGTGAAGGCACAGCGCGTTATCCGCGATGGAAAGGCTCATACGATTCGTCTGGAACACGCCAAATTCGAACTCTTTGGCATGCCGATCGGCTACCTGCCCTTCGTGACGGTTCCCGATGAAACTGTCGAACGCAAATCCGGTTTCCTGTTCCCCCGCGCCAGCGTGACAGACAAGCTCGGCGTCGGCATCACGGTTCCCTATTACCATGTCTTCTCGCCAAGCATGGATGCCACAATCACGCCGACCTATTACACCAAGCAGGGTCTGCTGCTGCAGGGCGAGGTGCGCAATCGCTTCGAGAGTGGCGATCACACGTTCCGCTTTGCTTTCATCGATCAGAAAAGCCCGCGTGGCTTCGCCGCTGGTACCAGCGACGATGTCGAGCAACGTGGCATGGTTGCTTCTACAGCCCGATTCGAGATCAATCCGCGCTGGGCGTTCGGCTGGAACGTGATGCACCAGACGGATAACAACTTCTCCTACACATACAAGCTGACGGGCACGTCTGCATCGCCCTTCACGAATGACATCTATCTGACGGGTATCGGACAGCGGAATTACTTCGATCTGCACAACTACTATTTCGATATTCAGGATACGAGCAAAAGCAAGACGCCTGAAAAGCAGCAGGCAATTGTCTATCCTTCGCTCGATTATGTCTATTACGCTCCTGAACCTGTTGCAGGCGGTGAGCTTTCCATCACCACCAACTTCACGAACCTCTCCCGGCGTCAGGATGATTTCTACGCCCTGGGCAACACAGCGCGCTATCGCGGACTGGAGGGCAGCTACAGCCGTTTCTCAACGGAAGCGGAGTGGAAGCGGACCTTCACGACCGATGAAGGCTTGTTGTTGACGCCTCTGCTGGCGGCACGCGGCGATCTTCTGCGCCAGACAGGCGATGCACCGCCAAGCTTCTCCGGCGTAAACAATCTTGGCGTGCCGGTCACCTATAACTACAATGGTGACTTCTCTAACGATGGCGGGAACGCCCGCTATATGTTGACGGCTGGACTTGAAGCGCGCTACCCGATCCTTCTCGAGGCGGCTAACAGCACGCATGTGCTGGAGCCTGTGGCACAGATATTTGCGCGCCCGAATGAACAGCTCGCTGGCGGCGTAATGAATGAAGACTCGCAAAGCTTTGTCTTCGACGCGACATCGCTTTTCGACCGCGACAAGTTCTCCGGCTTCGACCGCGTTGAAGGCGGCACCCGTGCCAATGTCGGCCTCCGCTACAACGGAAGCTTCGACAATGGCATCGGGCTTCGCGGTATTGTCGGGCAGTCCTATCAGTTGGCAGGTTTGAACTCCTTTGCCACACCCGACCTCGTCAACGTTGGGGCTGATTCCGGCCTTGAAACCGATGTGTCCGATTTCGTTGCCATGGCCGCTGTTGACCTGCCGCAAGGATATAGCATTCAGGGTCAGGGGCGCTTTGACGAAAAGACACTGGATCTTCGCCGTGCTGACGCTGCGATCACGTATAACCTGCCCCGCGTCAGCGGAAGCTTGATCTATACCAACATCGCGGCTCAGCCGGATTACGGCAATCCCTCCGATCGCCAGTATCTGAAGAATGCAAGCAGCCTTCGGATCAACGAGTATTGGTCCTTGTCCGGCTCGGCCACCTGGGATTTGAACAATGATCGCGTCATCCGTCGCGGTGTTGGGCTTACCTATGCCGACGAATGCACGATCTTTACAGTTGCTTACGCGGACAAGCCGGCAAGCACCTCTGCCAATGATTGGTCAGTCACAGCGCGGCTCAGCTTCCGCACACTGGGCGACATCAACATCGGCGGCCAGACGGATTGATTTCCTAAAAATGATTGGACAGGGTGAACGTCATTGTTTCGCCGCATGAAATGTGCAATCGACACTGAAATCAATCAGCACAGTGGGCAGGCGGCTCCAAGAGCCGCCTCGTCATCAGGAAAGGACGAGAGATGTTCGCAAGTGTAGCATGGCGTCGGATTGCCCTTGCCACAACGGCACTCGCCATATCCTTCATTGTCGCGCCTTCGGTCCAGTTTGCGCAAGCCGCAAGCCAGGTCGTCGCGGTTGTGAACAAGACCCCCATCACCAGCAATGACATTGCCCGGCGCGTTGCCTTCCTCAAGCTGCAACGTAAAACCGGCAATCTTCAGCAAATGGCCCGCAACGAACTTGTTGAAGAGGCTCTGAAGCGAGATGAAATTGCCAGAGTGAAGATGTCGGTCAGCACAGAGGATGTCGACCGTTCCTTCGAGCGCTTCTCCGCGAGCAATAAGCTAACGCCAGCGCAGATGAGCAAAATTCTCGAGCAGGCCGGCGTAGGCGTCGAGCATTTCAAGGCCTATATCGCCGTCCAGATGAGCTGGCCACGCCTGGTGAATGCGCGCTACGGTAGTGGCCGCATGTCTTCCGACGAGCTGGTCAAGCGCATGATGGAGAACAAGGAAAAGCCGGTTACCACCGAATATTTCCTGCAGCAGGTCATTTTCGTAATCCCCGAATCCAAGCGTGGCAAAATCACCGGCCAAAGGAAGGCGGAGGCTGAGAAATCCCGCTCCCGTTTTCCCGGTTGCGAGCAGTCTAAAGAATTTGCCAAGACCATGCATGATGTATCCATCCGCAACCTCGGTCGCTTGATGAAGCCAGAACTGCCGGAAGAGTGGAAGCCGCTGGTCGAGAAGGCATCTGCCAACGGCACGACGGGCACTCGGGTAACCGAAAAGGGAGTGGAGTTCCTGGCGATCTGCAATCAGCGTCTGGTATCCGATGACACTGCTGCTGAAGTCGTCTTCCGTGCCGAAGATATTGGCAAGGCCAAGAAGAGCGGTGAGGATCCAAACAGCGCCAAATATCTGGAAGAGCTGCGCAAGAAGGCGCAGATCGTTTATCCTTGATAACGCTGCTTCGCCCCGGGCGCCCCTTGGCGCTGACACAGGGTGATCCGGCTGGCATTGGGCCGGATATCACCATTTCAGCCTGGCTTGAGCGCCGCACTCTTGGTCTTCAGCCATTTCTGTTTTTCGGCGATCCCGCTGTTTTGGCCGCGAGGGCCAAGCTTTTGCGGGTGAACGTCCCGATCGTCGAGACTGATGCGTCGGAAGCGGCCGCACATTTTTCGAAGGCGCTGCCCGTCTTTCCGATTCCCGTCGGCACGGTCATCGAGCCGGGGCGAGGCCACGTTGCCGGCGCGCGCAGCACAATCAGCGCCATTGAAACAGCGGTCGATTTCACCATGCGCGGCTTGACGGGCGCGGTTGTAACAAACCCCATCGCGAAGTCCGTTCTTTATGAGGCTGGCTTCAAGTTCCCAGGACATACGGAATTCCTGGCCCATCTCGCCGAGAAATCGACTGGAGCATCCTGCTTGCCGGTCATGATGCTTGCCGGCCCGAAGCTGCGTGCCATTCCGGTAACCATTCATATTCCGCTGCACGCTGTTCCGCAGGCACTGTCAGAAGAGCTCATTGTCGAGACCTGCCTGATCACCGCACGCGATCTTCATCAAAGATTTGGCTTTATATCGCCGAGACTTGCGATTGCGGGCCTTAATCCCCATGCCGGTGAAGACGGGGCTATCGGCCTGGAAGATCGTGACATCATCACGCCCGCCATTGAGCGGCTCAGAGCGGCAGGCGTCAACGCAATCGGCCCCCTACCCGCGGACACCATGTTCCATGACGAAGCGCGGGCACGCTACGACGTGGCCATCTGCATGTATCACGATCAGGCACTGATCCCGGCGAAGGCGCTCGGGTTTGACGATTCGGTGAACGTCACCCTGGGCCTACCTTTTATTCGCACCTCTCCCGATCACGGCACGGCCTTCAGCCTCGCGGGGAAAGGTGTTGCGCGTTCATCCAGCCTTGTCGCCGCTCTGAAGCTAGCCTCGGAACTGGCATATCACTCAGGTAATCGAAACTGATGGCCACATTGGACGGACTTCCCCCGCTGCGCGATGTCATTGCGCGGCATGGCCTGGATGCGCGTAAGGCGCTCGGCCAGAACTTCCTTCTCGATCTCAACCTGACGCAGAAGATTGCCCGCACGGCCGGTCCGTTAGAAGGCATAACCGTTTTCGAAGTTGGACCCGGTCCAGGTGGCCTCACCCGCGCCATCCTGTCTCTCGGAGCCAAGAAGGTGATCGCTGTCGAGCGTGACTCGCGCTGCCTTCCCGCCCTTGCAGAAATCGAGGTGCACTATCCCGGCCGCCTTGAGGTGATCGAGGGCGATGCGCTGAAAACCGATTTCAGCCAACTGGCCGTTGGTGAGCCGGTGAGGATCATTGCAAATCTGCCTTACAATGTCGGCACGCAATTGCTTCTGAACTGGCTTATTCCGGGGGAATGGCCGCCTTTCTGGCAATCCCTGACTTTGATGTTCCAGAAGGAAGTCGGGCAACGCATCGTGGCGCGAGAGGGCGACAATCACTATGGCCGGCTGGGCGTGCTCTGTGGCTGGCGCACGGATGCCCGCATGGCCTTCGACGTACCACCTCAGGCTTTCACCCCTCCGCCAAAGGTCACGTCCTCAGTCGTTCACCTCACGCCAAAGGCCGCACCTCTGCCTTGTAATGTCAGCGCTCTTGAGAAGGTTACACAGGCGGCCTTTGGCCAGCGGCGCAAGATGCTGCGCCAAAGCGTCAAGTCATTGGGGGGCGAAGCCTTGCTTGCCAAGGCGGGCATCGATCCTGCTCGGCGGGCAGAAACACTTTCCGTCGAGGAATTCGTGTCTCTGGCGAACTGCCTCGGCTGAAACAGACCACATCAAGGCGAGGCCCCGCATCCGTTCAGGTCGGGCCGCTCGGACGAAGCAGGCAACAGTCGTGGGGTTCACGCCAGCTTTGCGGGTCCAGCTCTAGGTGGGAAGAACTGGCTCTTCTTCCAGCAAACCACGGACAAAATCAAACAGGCCATGACGACGATCGCGCCGGATGCGCTCGGCATTGACGATGCTGTTCACATTGCGGAAGGCTTCGTCCAGATCGTCGTTGACGATGACATAGTCATATTCGCGCCAATGCTCGATCTCGGCGCGGGAATTGGCCAGACGTGTGCGAATGACCTCTTCCGTGTCCTCTGCCCGGCGATGAAGTCGCGATTGCAACTCGGTCATGCTGGGCGGCAGGACGAAGATGGAGACGATGTCTGCCTTCATCCGCTCCTGCAATTGGAGCGCGCCCTGCCAGTCGATGTCGAACAGCATGTCGCGACCTTCCGCCATGGCCTTTTCCACCGGCTCGCGCGGTGTGCCGTAGAAATTGCCATGCACCTCCGCCCATTCCAGCAGCTCGCCATTGTCACGCATCCGCTCAAATTGCGGAATGCTGATGAAATGATAGTGCTTGCCAGCGATTTCACTTGGACGCTTGGCACGCGTCGTGACGCTGACGGAGATTTCGAGACTGTGATCGTCGCGCAAGAGATTGCCGGCAATGGTGGATTTTCCCGCACCGGACGGCGAGGAAAGAACCAGCATAAGGCCACGGCGGGCAATCTTCACGGGCGCGCTAGGGGCCGGGCTCATGCGTTACTCCAAGTTTTGAACCTGTTCACGAAACTGATCGATCACCACCTTGAGCTCGATCCCTGCCGCGGTTACCGCAGCCGAGTTCGATTTGGAACAGATCGTGTTGGATTCGCGGTTAAATTCCTGTGCAAGAAAGTCCAGCCGCCTGCCAATCGGCCCTCCTTTTTGCAGGAGTTCATCGACGGCTGCAACATGTGCCTTCAGTCGGTCAATCTCCTCCCGCAAATCCGCTTTGGTAGCGAGGAGCGCAACTTCGGCGTAAAGACGGTCGCGATCAAGCCCGTTACTGTTTTCCAGCAGCACGGCCAACTGCCCTTGCAGTCGTCTTGAGATCTCTTCCGGCGAACGCGACGGATCGGCTTCGACTATAGCCACCAGCGCTTCGATGGTGCGCAGCTGCTGCTTCAGCACGGAAACCAGAGCATCCCCTTCTCCGATACGCATGGCAACCAGATCGTCGGCGGCCTGTTCCAGACCTGCCAATATGGCTGCATCGCGCATCTGCAAGGCGTCCGTCGTTTCTTCTGCCTCACGCATTTCCACCAGCCCTCGCAAGCCGAGGATCGTGTCCAGCTTGAGAGGTGACGGATCAACCAGATCGGCCAGTTCGCCGCGCAGGGAAAGAATGGCGTTCAGTGCGTCGCGGTTCAGCACCGCCTCTACCTTCGCCTCTCCAATCGACACATTCAACGTCGCCTGGATATTTCCCCGGCTCATGCGATCCGAGATACGCTTCTTGATCTCCGTCTCCAGCGGCTCATAGCCCGAAGGTGCGCGCAAGCGCAGATCCAGTCCCTTGCCGTTGACAGACCGAAGCTCCCAAACCCAGCGATAGCGGCCCACTGAGCCTTCCCGCCGGGCAAAGCCGGTCATGGACTGAACACTCATGGTCTCGTCCTTTCCCCTATGAAGGATCCGTGCGGCTGCACAAAGGCGGGATCCATTGGTCAGTTGGCCTTCGGCGGCTTTTCGGCCTCTGCCCCACCGGGCAGGCCATCCATGAGCTCTTCATCGTCAGTTTCGGCATTCGCACGCTCTGCCTCGATCTTGCGCCAGCGGCGCACATTGGCGTTGTGCTCCTCCAGCGTCTGCGCGAAGGCGTGACCGCCGGTACCGTCGGCAACGAAGTAAAGATCATTGGTCCGCCAGGGATTGGCCACCGCTTCCAGTGCCGCACGTCCGGGATTGGCAATTGGCGTCGGCGGCAGGCCCTTGATCTGGTAGGTGTTGAAGGGAGTCTGCTTGTCGATGTCCGATTTCATGATCGGGCGATCGGACGGTTTTCCCGCGCCGCCAAACAGGCCGTAGATAATCGTCGGGTCAGACTGCAGACGCATGCCCTTGTTCAGACGATTGATGAAAACCGAAGCCACATGGGCGCGCTCATCATCCTTGCCGGTTTCCTTCTCGACGATGGAGGCCAGCACAACAAATTCCTGCTTGGTCTTGATCGGCAGGTCCGGATCGCGCTTTTCCCATATCTGATCGATCAGCTTTTCCTGTGCTGCGCGCATCTGCGCCAGGATCTCGGCGCGGCTGGTCCCGCGTGAAAATTTGTAAGTATCCGGGCGCAGGCTGCCTTCCGGCGGATGCTCGTTGGGAAGCGGACCTTCCAGCACGGGATCATCTGCCAGGCGCTGCATCATCTGCTGAACCGTCAAACCTTCCGGCATGGAAACCGAATAGAGGATCGACTTGCCCGATTCGAGAAGCAGCGCGATATCCTTCATCGAGGTACCGGCCTTGATCTCGTATTCGCCAGCCTTCAACGTCTGACCGTCGCGCAGATAGGTTGCGGTCATGTAGCGGAAGATACGGGCATCTGAAACGACGCCGTTGCGCTCAAGGCTCTGCGCGATCTGCTGGAGCCCTGCTCCTTCCGGCACGATGAAATGCGTGTTGGTCTCCAGTGGACCGGGCTGCTGATAGGCAGAGATGACATAATAGAACAGGCCGACAGCCACGACTGCAAGCAGCACGACCAGCGTCATGACGAAGTTCAGAAAGATTACCAGCTGGCTGCGCGCTTTTTTGGAGCGGCGCGGAGGTTCGGGCACGCGCTCCGGCTTGAGGGCTTCATTGGGTGACTTCGGCACGAAAGGCCCACCGCCAGTGGAACCCTGATTGTCTGAATTCGGATCGTGGCTATTGTTCGTATCGGTCACCGGCACTCCTTCATCGCCTCAGGCCCGAAGCGGCGGCTTTTCGAACACTACCATGCCGCGGCTCCAGCTTTGTGTCTATTATCGAATATAATGCCGGAACGCGGCGTCATTTCCGATATGCGGGCGTGGCGCGAATTTCATTTCCCTCCACACGGGCTGGTCTGTGACCAAGCAATGCGGCAAAAACAGGGTTTTGGAACAGGGCTGCATGACGACATACAGCCCTGTTATCTTCTGTGATCAGCCCTCGTAGCGGCGCAGAACGAGAGAGGCGTTCGTGCCGCCAAAGCCAAACGAGTTCGACAAGGCGATATTGATCTCCCGTTTCCGCGCCTTATGCGGAACGAGATCGATCTTCGTCTCGACATCGGGATTGTCGAGATTGAGCGTGGGCGGCGCAATATTGTCGCGAATAGCCAGCGCCGAGAAAATAGCTTCGATTGCGCCAGCAGCACCGAGGAGGTGACCGACCGACGACTTGGTGGACGACATCGAAATGCGCGACGCCGCATCGCCAACCAGGCGCTCGACAGCACCAAGCTCGATCGTATCAGCCATGGTTGATGTGCCATGAGCGTTGATATAGTCGATCTCGGACGGGCTGATCCCGGCCCGCTTCAGGGCAGCTGTCATGCAGCGGAAGGCACCATCGCCATCTTCCGATGGAGCCGTGATGTGGAAAGCGTCGCCCGACAGGCCGTAACCAACCACTTCCGCGTAAATCTTGGCACCGCGGGCTTTTGCGTGTTCCAGCTCTTCGAGGACGACAATACCGGCCCCCTCGCCCATGACGAAGCCGTCACGGTCGCGGTCGTAGGGACGCGAAGCCTTCTGCGGATTGTCGTTATGCTGCGTGGAGAGGGCCTTGCAGGCGGCAAAACCAGCCAGCGAAATCCGGCAGATCGGGGATTCGGCACCACCAGCGACCATGACATCCGCATCTCCAAGCGCAATCAGGCGGCTGGCATCGCCAATCGCATGTGCGCCCGTGGAACATGCCGTCACGACAGCGTGGTTTGGACCGCGTAGCTTGTGCTTGATCGAGACCTGACCGGAGACAAGGTTGATCAGGCGACCGGGGATGAAGAAGGGCGAAATCCGCCTTGGGCCTTTGTCCCGCAGCGTGTAGCCGGCTTCCACAATGCCGTCGAGCCCGCCAATGCCGGAGCCGATCAGAACGCCCGTGGCGCATTGATCTTCATCCGTCTGCGGGTGCCAGCCTGCATCGGCAAGGGCCATATCGGCAGCTGCCATGCCATAAACAATGAATGGATCGACCTTGCGTTGCTCTTTCGGCTCCATCCAGTCGTCTGGATTATAATAGCCTTCGACCGAAGGATCGGTCGGAATGCGGCATGCAATTTTCGCAGGGAGGTCTTCGACCTCAAATTCCGTAACGAGCCGGGCGGCGTTCTGGCCAGCGATCAATCTTGACCAGCTGATTTCCGTACCGCAGCCGAGAGGAGATACCATTCCGGTACCGGTGATAACGACACGCCTCATGCCAGTGCCCCACCCCGAATGTCTTGTATTGACGATATGTCAAATGACTGAAACGGCCCGATTATGTCGGGCCGTTCGTGAGCCGTTTCCAAAATACGGATGGCTCAAACGATAGAGATCGAATTAGGCCTGAGCCTTTTCGATGAACTTCACAGCATCGCCAACCGTCAGGATCGAGTCAGCAGCATCGTCCGGGATTTCTACGCCGAACTCTTCTTCAAAAGCCATGACCAGCTCAACAGTGTCGAGGGAGTCAGCGCCCAGATCGTCGATGAAGCTCGCGCCTTCGACAACTTTGTCGGCATCGACGCCGAGATGATCAATGACAATTTTCTTTACGCGCTCTGCGATATCGCTCATGTCGGTTTCCTCGACCTTTATCTGTTCGGAATGCCTATACGCACCCGCACCCTGTTGGAACCTTCGGCCGTCTCTTTCGGGATGGCTCTCCGGCAAACTCGTTCAACCCGAGGCTAGACTGCGACCTTGTCATGCGTCAATCGCATCGAGGACGTCAGCATTCGGGGTGACTGTTCACAGTCATTGGCCCGCTTAACACGGTTTCAACGCGCCGCAAAGCCAGAAAATCACGCCATTCCCGGCTTCCAACAGTCAAACCTGTGGGCAGCCGGGAACCGCGCAACCTGTTCAGATCATTGCCATGCCGCCGTTGACGTGCAAGGTCTGACCGGTGACGTAGCCTGCTTCGTTGGAAGCAAGGTAAACAACAGCCGTTGCAATATCTGCGCCGGCTCCCATTCTCTTCATCGGGATGGCACCGAGAATGCCTTCCTTCTGCTTGTCATTCAACTTTCCGGTCATGGCGCTTTCGATAAAGCCCGGCGCGATGCAGTTGACCGTGACGTTACGGGTCGCGATTTCCTGCGCGAGCGACTTCGAAAAGCCGATCATGCCAGCCTTCGAAGCGCAGTAGTTGGCCTGGCCCGGATTGCCCGTCACGCCAACAACGGAGGTGATGTTGATGATGCGGCCAAAGCGGCGGCGCATCATTGGATGCGTCAATTCCCGCGTCAGGCGGAAGGTGGAGGTCAGATTGACCTCGATAACGCTATCCCAATCTTCGTCGCTCATGCGCACGAAGAGGCCATCCTTGGTAATACCGGCATTGTTGACGAGGATATCCACGCCTTCCAGTTCGGCTTCAGCCTTTTCGCCCAGCGCTTTCACCGCATCGCGATCCGCGAGATTGGCCGGAAAAATCTTGACGCGCTCGCCAAGCTCCGCGGCCAGCGCTTCCAGCTTTTCAGCGCGCGTGCCGTGCAGGCCGACGGTTGCCCCCTGCGCATGCAGCGCACGTGCAATTTCTTCGCCAATTCCACCGGTTGCGCCGGTCACCAGGGCCTTGCGGCCGGTCAGGTCAAACATGTTTTTCGTCCCTTTGCGATCAGCCGAGAAGCGCCTTGAGCGCGGCTTCGATATCCGCAGGCGTGTTGACGGCAATGCCAGTCACATTCTTGTCGATGCGGCGGGCAAGGCCAGTCAGAACCTTGCCGGAGCCAATTTCATAAAGCGTGGTCACGCCATTGGCGCCGAACCACTCCACCGTCTCGCGCCATCTGACCTGACCCGTCACCTGGGCCACGAGCAGCTTCACGATTTCGTCGGCGTCCGTCACAGGGGCGGCGCGAACATTGGCCACAACTGGCACAACGGGGTTCTGCTTGGCCACCTTGTCCAGCGCATGGGACATAGCCGTTGCGGCTGGCGCCATGAGATCCGAATGGAAAGGCGCGGAAACCGGCAGCATGATGGCGCGCTTGGCACCTTTTTCCGTGGCCAGAGCCGCAGCCTTTTCGACAGCGCCCTTTGAGCCGGAGATCACGAGCTGTCCGCCACCATTGTCGTTGGCAATCTGGCAAACGCCTTCGGAGCGAGCCTCTTCGCAGGCAGCCACGACATCCGCCTGCTCAAGGCCGATGATGGCAGCCATGGCGCCCTCACCCACCGGCACGGCAGATTGCATGGCATCGCCACGAATACGCAGCAGGCGCGCGGTATCGGCAATCGAGAACGTACCGGCTGCGCAAAGAGCCGAATATTCTCCCAGCGAATGTCCCGCCACATGGGAAACCTTGTCCGCCAGCTTCAGGCCGCCTGCTTCCAGAACCCGCATGACAGCCATAGAAACCGCCATCAGCGCAGGCTGGGCATTGGCGGTCAGCGTCAGCTGGTCCTCCGGTCCGTTCCACATGATGTCGGATAGTTTCTGGCCAAGCGCTTCATCGACTTCTTCGAAAACAGCGCGTGCCTCCGGAAATGCATCGGCAAGATCCTTGCCCATACCGACAGACTGGCTGCCCTGGCCGGGGAATGTAAAAGCAATGCTCATGGGATGTCTTCCTTCCCTTTTTTCTGCTTTCCATTCACATTCTATCCGGCCAAGTCAAGGCTTTCGGCCTGATAGGCTTAACCAAGCAGGCCAATCACCTCGTTGATACACAGAACAATGAACAGCAGTGCCGCGATGGCAAGCAGGCCGTTGGAAAGCCAGCCGCTGCGCCATTGCGCCGGAACACGAGAAGAATTGAGAAGCCAGATCAGGGTGATGGCGAGAAAGGGCATGAAAAAGGCGCCCAGCGCACCGTAAATGATGACGAGCAGGAAGGGCCTGCCGAAATACAGCAGGATCATCGGCGGGATCGTGAGCCAGAAAAGATAGAAGCGGAAAGCCGGCGTGGTCTCCAACCCCTCGCGAGAGATGCCTGTTTCACCCTTGATGTGGTTGCGCACGAAATCGGCAAAGAGCAACGAGACACCGTGCCAGACCCCGAGGATGGACGAAACCGATGTCGCGAAGAAGCCGACTAGGAAAAGCTTGGACACAAAGGGACCAAAGCGTTGCTCCAGCACGGCATCGAGATCGAGTAGGCCGCGATCGCCGCTCGAAAGAGCAATCTGCGCCGTGTATAGAAGCTCCGCACCAATGATCAGCATCGCGATGACGAAAATGCCGGTGACGACATAGGCGACCCGGTTGTCGAGCCGCATGATCCCCATCCATGCGGGGTTGCGCCAGCCTTTCGCATTCACCCAGTAGCCATAGCTGGCCATGGTGATGGTGCCACCGACGCCGCCGATGAGGCCGAGCGTATAGATCGCCGACCCTTCCGGAATGGACGGGATGAGACCTTGAACGGCTTCTCCAAGGTTCGGCCCCACAAGAAGCGCCACACCGGCCACGATGACAAACATCAGGCCGATGAAGAACTTCATGACGTTTTCGAACATTTCATAACGGTTGAGTGCCACGAACAGGGCGCAGGCCAGACCGGAAATCATGGCCCAGGCCCAGAGCGGCAATATAGGGAAAAGCGCCGCCAGCGGCAGCGCCGTCGCACTCATGGCGGTTGCGCCATACACGAAACCCCAGAGAATGATGTAGGTGCCAAAATACCAGCTCGTCCATCGGCCAAGGCTTCTCCAGCCATCGAGCATGGTGGAACCGGTGGCCAGATGGTAGCGGGCAGAGCCCTCCGCCAGCGCAATCTTGACGATACATCCGATCACGGCGGCCCATAGAAGCGCATAGCCAAAGCGCGAACCGGCAATCAGCGTGGCAACCAGGTCTCCGGCACCGACACCTGTTGCCGCCGCAACGATTCCCGGTCCGATCAGCTTCCATCGACCTGTCGCCGGTGGCATTTCAACCGTTGAATCTGTTGCCTGCCTCACCTTTTCCATAAGAGCCTCCCCTGCTTTTCGAAATCACCCGGCACCGTGCCGGACAAGACGGAATGCAGTTTGCGCCCAAAAGTTGCCTGACTTTTGCAAGCGGGCGCAAAGGGTTGCATTTATGCAGAGGCGCTTGCACTGCGCGTGCGACCGCCTACATTGCAGCCGCCTCCCAACAGACCATTGGATATTTCCATGCAATTCAGAAAACTTGGACGAACCGACATTACCGTGTCGCAGATCTGCCTCGGCACCATGACCTGGGGTTCGCAAAACAGCGAAGCCGAAGCCTTCGAGCAGATGGATTATGCGCTCGATCACGCAGTGAACTTTTTCGATACAGCAGAACTCTATCCTACCACGCCTCTTTCCGCAGAGACCTATGCCGATACCGAACGCATGATCGGCAACTGGTTCGCCGCCACCGGCAAGCGGGACAAGGTGATTCTCGCCACCAAGGTGGCCGGCTCCGGCCGTCCTTATATTCGCGGTGGCGCCCCCATCACAGCGCAGGCCATCAGGGAGGCCGTCGATGCCAGCCTTCAGCGCCTGAAGACGGACTACATCGACCTTTACCAGATTCACTGGCCGAACCGGGGCAGCTTCCACTTCCGGGCAAGCTGGACCTATGACCCGTTCGCTCAGGACAAGGTGCGCGCGCTGGCAGAGATCGAGGAAAAGCTTGAAGCGCTGCAGGAATGCGTGAAGGCCGGAAAGATCCGCGCCGTCGGCCTTTCCAACGAGACCACCTGGGGCACGCAGAAGTACCTGACGCTGGCCGAACAGAAGGGCCTGCCGCGGGTTGCCACCATTCAGAACGAATACAGCCTGCTTTACAGACATTTCGATCTGGATATGGCGGAGCTAGCGCATCACGAGGATGTCGGGCTTCTGGCCTATTCGCCACTCGCTGGCGGCATTCTTTCCGGCAAATATCTATCCGGCGCCAAGCCCGCCGGTTCGCGTGGCGCGATCAACGGCGATATTGGCGGGCGTCTCGTCCCGGAACAGGTTGCCGCGACGAAGGCCTATGTGGAGCTTGCCGCCCGGCATGGCCTCGACCCCTCGCAACTGGCGCTGGCTTTCTGCCTCACGCGGCCGTTCATGGCCTCCGTCATCATCGGCGCAACCTCCATGGAACAGCTTAAAACCGATATCGGCGCTGCAGATATCAGGCTTTCGGATGAAATTCTGGGAGAAATTGCCAAGATCCATCGCCAATATCCGATGCCGATCTGAAATCTGCGACCGATGACACGCAGGTGACAGATCGCCATGCGCTTTCTCCTGCGGCTGCATTCCAGGGCAGCCGCAGTTTTATGGAATGCTAACCTTTTGCAGCAGTCACGCTGGCACGGTCGGCCACAGCCGTTTAGGTTTTTCAATTGCGCGATATCTGAACGTGCATGGGAAATCTGCCGCGCCGGCCAAAGGTAAGCATCCATGAGTATGATCAGCAGCTTCTTCAAAAGCCCCGATGCAGCGCGAAACATCGATTTGCTGTTTTCGACGGTCAGATCCGGCGCAAGCCAGCCGCTGACAGGTTACCGCTTCCCGTCAAGCTCGGCTTCAGCAGAGATTACCGCCAGCCAAAGGGCGCTATCCCGCATCATCGAGATCATTACGCTCAATGCTTCGCAACCCACGGCCAAGGCAAGCATGGATGAGAAACTGGGCTATGTGACCGCCGGAACCGGCAGCGAGGGAGACGACGCCCTCACCGTAACGGGGCGCGGCATCGCGAACATCGACAGCGGCGAGGGTAACGACACGCTTACACTGAAGAGCAACAGCATTTCCGATATTCGCACCGGCAACGGCAACGACGTTATCAAGGCGGCTGGCAGTTTCGTCAGTTCCGTCGATGGCGGCGACGGAAACGATGACATTCAACTGAAGGCCACTCTGGCACTCGCCATTCTGGGTGGTGCAGGGAAGGATGTGATGAAGGTTGCCGCCAATACGATCCGCGATCTCGATGGCGGCGATGGCGATGACACGCTAACCCTGGAGGGAAACCGGATCTTTGCCCGAGGCGGCGCCGGCAACGATCAGGTCAGTCTCAAGGCAACAGGTCGTAACGCCTATATGGAATATGGCTTCGGCCGTGGTGACGGACAGGATGTCATCCGCAGCAGTGCCCCTCTTTCGCTTGCCCTTGGTGCACTGGCCGCAAACGAGTTGAATGTCGTCGTATCCGGCAATAGCTTGACCGCTTCGGTCAAAGGAAGCCAGGACACGATCACCGTGACACTCGAGGATGAAACCGCCGCCACCTATCGCTTCACCGTGAAGGACGGCCAGACCATGCTGGTCATCGGCTGAGGGACCAGCGTAAAAGGAATCTTTGGCCAAGGCTTGCATTTGCGGCAAATGCGCGTATAAGCGCCCCTGTTCGAAATGCCCGGTCTTCAGGCTGGTGGCTGAACGGAGGGCCGGTTCCGCAAATGGAACCGCAGGGACCACAAGGGTCCGGCCTCCCGTGTCTCCGCTCTCGACCGTCTCGATCGTAACGCTTTTCTTGCCAGGGCATGTGCCCTTTCCAAGACCAGTCGTTGAGGCTTAGCCGCCGATTACCGGGCCAAGACAAACGCAAGAAAGGCAAGCTGATATGGCTCTTTACGAACACGTATTCCTTGCCCGGCAGGATATGTCCGCACAGCAGGTTGATGCCCTCGTAGAACAGTACAAGGGTGTTATCGAAGCGAATGGCGGCAAGGTCGGGCGCATTGAAAATTGGGGCCTCAAGTCCCTGACGTACCGCATCAAGAAGAACCGCAAGGCTCACTACGCTCTGATGGACATCGACGCTCCGGCGGCTGCTGTTCATGAGATGGAGCGCCAGATGCGCATCAACGAAGACGTTCTGCGCTACATGACGATTGCCGTCGAGAAGCACGAAGAAGGTGCATCTGCCATGATGCAGAAGCGCGACCGTGACGACCGTCCGCGCCGCGATGGCGACGATCGTGGTCCGCGCCGCGACTTCGGCGACCGTGGTCCCCGTCCGCCGCGTGATGGTGATCGCGCTCCGCGCGCACCGCGCGAAGACCGTGCGTAATCTGAGAGCTTAAGGAGAATTACCAATGGCTGACGCATCCTCTGCTCCGGCACGCCGTCCGTTCCACCGCCGCCGCAAGACCTGCCCCTTCTCGGGCGCAAACGCTCCGCGGATCGACTACAAGGACGTACGTCTTCTGCAGCGCTACATTTCCGAGCGTGGCAAGATCGTTCCTTCCCGCATCACGGCTGTTTCCCAGAAGAAGCAGCGCGAACTGGCCCAGGCCATCAAGCGCGCACGTTTCCTGGGTCTTCTGCCCTACGTGCTTTCCTAATACCAAGCGTGCCGCCGATCTTTCATCGGCGGCATACTCCCTTTCGCGATGGGCGCGGATCGGAAACTGAAAACCCCATGTTGGGGATGTTGGCCTTGAGATTCTGATTCAGGTCGATCCCCTAACTGCTTGAAGCAGCAGGACAGCGAGACGTGTACGGATTAAACCAGACAGTGCTGACCACCGGCATCATTGCCGGCATTATGGCGACGCTGCTCGTGATGGGCGCGAATGCGCAGCCCTCGTTCGCCTCGATTCTCTATGCCTCCTCTGCCCTGCCCGTTCTCGTGGCGGGTCTCGGCTGGGGTAATCGCACCGCCATCATTGCCATCATCACGGCTGCATTGCTCGGCGCGCTTCTGGTATCGCCGCTCTTTGCGCTGGCTATGGCGGTCTTCACACTGATCCCGGCTGGCTGGCTTTCACATCTGGCCAATCTGGCCCGTCCGGCTTCCGAACTTGGTGGCCCAGATCATCTGATGGCGTGGTACCCGATTTCCGATATCCTGCTGCATTTGTGCACGCTGGTGACCCTGGCGGTTATCATTCTCGGCGTCGTCATCGGCTACGGTCCGGAACTGACGGATCGCATGGTAGACCTGATGGCGGAGAACTTCCGCGCCAGCAATTCGGGCTTTACGCCAGATGCGGCAAGCCTTGCGCAGTCGAAGAAACTGATTGTCCTGATGCTTCCCTTTGTTCAGGGCGGCATCTGGGTCACGCTTCTGTTCGCGGCCTTCTATTTCGCGGTGCGACTGGTCTCGCGCAGCGGACGCGCGCTTCGCCCGCGGGAGGACATGCCCTCCGCTCTGCGTATGAACCGCAATGCCATTTTCATCTTCCTCGCTGGCATCCTTCTGACGTTTGCTGGCGGCGTCCCCGCCATGATCGGCGCCACGATTTGCGGCACTTTCGGCGCGGGCTTTCTTCTGGCTGGCTTTGCCGCGCTGCACTTTCGTACACGTGGCAAGGATTGGCGCCTCCCGGCGCTGGTACTGGCCTATCTCTCGACGATGATGCTTCTGCCGATGATTGCCGTTGTCATTCTCGGCCTTGCAGATACCCGCCGAACAATCGCGCTGACGCCAGCGCGGCCGAACGATAAACCCGAATCCCAGAATTGAACTCGAAAGGAAAACCAAGATGGACGTTATTCTTCTTGAACGCATCGCCAAGCTTGGCCAGATGGGCGAAACCGTAAAGGTTCGCGATGGCTACGCACGTAACTTCCTGCTGCCGCAGGGCAAGGCGCTGCGCGCCAACGCTGCCAACAAGGCTCGCTTCGAATCCGAGCGCGCAACGCTGGAAGCCCGTAACCTTGAGCGCAAGTCCGAAGCTCAGAAGGTTGCAGAAGCCCTCGAAGGCAAGAGCTTCATCGTCGTTCGCGCTGCGGGCGAAACCGGCCAGCTCTACGGTTCTGTTGCTGCCCGTGACGTCGTTGACGTTCTGAGCGCCGAAGGCTTCAACATCGGCCGCAATCAGGTTGACCTGAACAACCCGATCAAGGAAATCGGTCTGCACAAGGTTACCCTGCACCTGCATGCAGAAGTTGAAATCGAAGTTGAACTCAACGTTGCTCGTTCTGCTGAAGAAGCAGAGCGTCAGGCCAAGGGTGAAAACCTCAACTCTGCCGACGCCATCTACGGCGTTGACGAAGACGCTCTTCGTCCGGAAGACTTCTTCGATCCGGATGCAGACCGCGACGAAGACGAAGCTTGATTGCTTCCGCAATATTCTGAATGAAAAGGCTCCGGATCCCTCGATCCGGAGCTTTTTTTTAGGCGCAATGTAACCCGCCTGGAGCAGTCTGCGACCAATGGTCAGGCTCGCAGATCAGCATGGACCTCATTGGGCCGATGCTGTCTTCTGTTCCGGCACCGCCGTCTTGTCGATGCTCACTTCCACCGAAAGGCCGGGCTGAAGATCGGCGATGGCGGGCTGTTCTCCATCCAGTCGGATCCGGACCCCGACGCGCTGCGCGATCTTGACGAAGTTGCCCGTTGCATTATCGGAGCGGATCACGGCAAATTCCGACGCGGCGGCAGGCGAAAAGCGTTCGATATGGCCGCGCATTTTGCGATGGCCGAGCGCGTCCACCGTCACTGTCACCGGCTGGCCGATCTCCATGCCCTGCAATTGCGTTTCCTTGAAATTGGCAATGATCCAGACATCGTCCGGCACGACGGCCATCAGCTGGGTTCCCGCCGTGACATATTGCCCGATACGCGCTCCCACTTCGCCCACGTGGCCATCCCGAGGGGCGTGAACCAGGGTGTTTTCAAGGTCGATCTTGGCAAGCTGGACTGCGGCTTCCGCGCTGGAAACGGCGGCTTCAAGTGAGCCTCGATTGACAACGATTGTCTGTAATTGCTGGCGTGACACTTCGAGGGCGGCCTGGGCCTGAAGCAATCCGGCACGGGCTTTTTCGAGATTTGCAGCCGCCTGCTCCTGCACGCTGGTGGTGCCCACCCCGCTTCGGGCGAGATTTTCCTGACGTTCACTGGCAAGCTGGGCCTGGGTCAGCGCCGCCTCGGCGCTGGTCACGGCAGCTTGGCTGGATGCAATATTGGCTTTAGCGGACAGTTCCTGCTGATGTGAATTGTTCAGCGCCGCCCTTTGGCTGGCAAGCGTGGCTTCCGCCTGAGCCAGTTTCTGCTTGTAGATGCGATCATCGATCTTCACGACCACGTCGCCAGCCTTGACCGTCTGATAGTCTTTGACCGGCACATCCACCACATAGCCGCTGACCTGCGGCGAGAGCGTGGTGACGTAGCCGCGCACATAGGCATTATCGGTGCTTTCCACGCTGCTGGTGAACGGAGGCAGACGCCACGCATAAAGCACGAGGGCCAAGCCAACGACGCCGACGAGAAGAACAAGAAGAGTGGCGGGGGAAAAGAATTTTTTCAGCATGAGTTTATACCTGATGATTGGCAATCGCATCGCCTTGGGCATGCCGCGTTGCAGCCCAGGCTTTGATCCGGTCAAAGGCGAGGTGAAGGATGAGAGCCAGAAGGGCCAGGACGGTTGCAAAGCCGATCAGCAAGAAGGTGTCATTGTAGGCAAGGATATAGGCCTCGCGGGAAACCTGTTGCCCCAAGAGGGCAAGCCCCTCCGCATTCAACAGGGTCTTGTCTGTCAGTGCCTTTGCATATGCACCAGACAGCTGGCCGACGCGCTGGACGACATCCGGGTCCGTGAGAAGAATGTTCTCGACCAGAACGCTGGAGTGGAATTTCTCGCGAATCGTCACGAGTGTGCCCAGAAGCCCGGTCGCGATGACAGAACCGCTAATCTGCGTGAACAGAAAGATGGCGATGAAGTTCACCAGATAGGGCGGTCCCTTTTGTATCGCCGCCCCAAATCCCCGTGCCATCACCGGCGGCAGGAACATGGCGGCACCAAAAGCAATGAAGGATTGGCTTAGATAAAATTGCTCTGGTCGGGTAAGGTTGTTGGACTGGCTGTCCATGAATGCGCCGACAGCGATCATGGAGAGCGCAATCACATGGGCAGTCCCCTGATATTGCCTGGACATGAAGAGGGCGCAGGCCGCGCCACCGGCCAAGGTGGCAAGCAGGATACATGTGAACAGCAGGCTCATCTGCTCATTCTGAATACCCAACTGCTGCATGAAACCCACCATTGTGCTGGATTGCTCAGCCGTCACGGCGCGAAAGACGATCAGCACTCCGGCGAGGTGCAGATTGGGCCAGCTGAAAATCCAGCGCAGATCGAGCAATGGGTTCTTGCGATGCAGCTCAATGACAGCAAACAGAGTGAGAGACGCAACCGATACGGCCAGCAACTGGCCAAGCCATGGAGCTTCGAACCACCAGTAGAAGCGTCCGAGCGTGAAGAACACGGCGAATGCCCCAAGGCCGAGCGCCAGCAGAAGATAGGTGAAGATATCCATGCGCTCGATGGCCTTCACACGCGGTGGTGCCGTGAGCGGCAGGAGATAAATGATCGGCAAGGCGATCAGTGCCAGCCCCAGCTCCATCGTATAGAGGGTGTGGTAGCCGTTTATATCCAGCAGGCCGGGGGAAATGATCCGTGCGACGGGCGCAGCCAGAAGCGTTCCTGTCAGGGCAATGCTGAGGCCAATCGTGAGCTTCTTCTGGGGCGGGAAAGCCTCCAGGATATAGAGAAAACCGAGTGAAGACAGCGGGGCCGCAGCCATGCCGCTGACGAAGCGCACCACCAGCGCCGAATGCATATCCGTGACAAAGAGGTTGAGGCAGGACGCCAGAACGAAGGCCCCGATACTGAGTTCAGCAAAGGGCCGCAGGCCATACTGGACGCGGATTTTGAACAGGGCGAGCGACAGGCTGGCATAGGGTGCCATGTAAGCAGCAGACAGCGCGGCAACTTCTGCGACGGTCGCGGAGAATGTGCCTTGCAGCTGATAGATATTGGCCGACACGATGTTCATGCCAAGCCCCTGTGTCAGGAACATCAGCAGGCCAGAGGCAATATAGGCAAGCGTCAGCCAGGTGGGCCGCTCTTCAAGCGGCACGGGCTGCTGCGGCAAACCACGCGGACGCAGCACAGACGGACCCTGCCCGGCCGGTGGCGCATTCTCCTGCACGGCAGCCTCAGCCCCGTCCCGCTTTTCCTGCGTGACGCCGTTTTCGTGTGGAATGGGTAAGGCCGTGCTCATCAATTCTGCTCCTCGGCACTGGAAACGGCGAGGTTTCGGTTCAGTTGCAAGAGAACGCGCAGAGCAATCTCAAGATCCTGCTCGGGAATGCCTTCCACGAGCTGGCTGCGAAGAGTGCGAGCGAGTTCCTGTACCTTTTGACCGACCGCCTCGCCTTCCGGCGTCACGTGAATTTCCTTCACACGACGGTCCGCATCCCCTGCCCGCCTTTCGATCAGGCTCTGCTTTTCCAGCCCGTCGAGAACACGCACGAGGGTCGGCGTCTCGATCTCCAGCTCTTGCGCCAGATCTTTCTGCGAGAGCCTGCCGCGACGGCTGAGGGCAAACAAGGTCCGCGCACGGGCCAGCGTCAAGCCACTCTCCCGCGCGCGCATATCGAACAGGGCGCGTAAGCGGCGATTGAAGGCCGACATCTCGTCAAACAGCCGTTCATTCAATGTGCTGCGGGACATTGATCACTTCGCCTTATAATTAGGTTGCTAACTATTTGAACCCTACTTAGTCCACCCCGCAATCCTGTTCAAGCGTGTCTCGAACACTTCAGCTATGCAAAAATGCTAACATGTGCGGCACCGGGCGTCCTCCGACGCCTGAAAAGCCTTATAATCAAGGGGTGCCTTGGTGATTCGGGCGGTGTCACAGTCAATGGAAAACTGCGGGTAGCGACGTAAATTCCGGCTTTTCGGCTGTTTTGCCTGTGAATCAATGTGGGTGGCCATATGCTGCCTGTTTTCCACTGCCGTCTGCGCCTAAGGTGCCGTCACGCATGACATGAACGAATGGGATCGAAACCATGAATGAAGCCGCGCGCAAGGTTGCGCCCGCTCTCTCCAACGAACCGCATTATCGCGAGGCTCCGAGCAATCTCGAGGCCGAGCAGGCATTGCTGGGCGCGATCCTCGTCAACAACGATGCCTATTATCGCGTCTCGGATTTTCTGAAGCCGGGCCACTTCTACGAACCCCTGCACCGCAAGATCTTCGAGGTCGCGGGCGACATTATCCGCATGGGCAAGATTGCTCATCCGGTCACCATCAAGACCTTCCTCCCCGCCGATACGAAGGTTGGCGACCTGACGCTGGCGCAATATCTGGGGCGTCTCGCCGGTGAGGCGGTCACCATCATCAACGCGGAAGATTATGGGCGGGCGATTTACGATCTCGCGCTGCGCCGCGCGCTGATCACCATCGGCGAGGACATGGTCAACATCGCCTATGACGCGCCGCTCGACATGCCGCCCCAGGCGCAGATCGAAGACACCGAGCGCCGCCTGTTCGAGCTTGCGGAGACAGGCCGTTACGATGGCGGCTTCCAGTCCTTCTCCGATGCGGTGGCTCAGGCCATCGATATGGCCGGACAGGCTTTCGAGCGTGATGGCCATCTCTCCGGCATTTCCACCGGCATCTCGTCGCTGGATAACAAGATGGGCGGATTGCAGCGCTCCGACTTGATCGTGCTTGCAGGACGACCCGGCATGGGTAAGACCTCGCTTGCCACCAATATTGCCTACAATATTGCCGCCGCCTATGAGCCTGAAGTCCTGCCGGATGGCTCTTTCAAGGCAAAAAATGGCGGCGTCGTCGGCTTCTACTCGCTCGAAATGTCCGGCGAGCAGCTCGCCACCCGTATCATTTCCGAGCAGACGGAAGTCTCCTCCTCCAAGATCCGTCGCGGTGACATTACCGAGGCCGATTTCGAGAAGCTCGTCGCCTGCAGCCAGATGATGCAGAAGGTACCGCTCTATATCGACCAGACCGGCGGCATCTCGATTGCGCAGCTTTCAGCCCGTGCCCGGCGCCTGAAGCGCCAGCGCGGCCTCGATGTCATCGTGGTCGACTATATTCAGCTCATGACCGGCTCCGGCAAGTCCGGCGAGAACCGCGTGCAGGAAGTGACGCAGATCACCACGGGTCTGAAGGCGCTCGGCAAGGAACTGAACGTTCCGATCATCGCCTTGTCTCAGCTCTCCCGTCAGGTGGAAAACCGCGAAGACAAACGCCCGCAGCTTTCCGACCTTCGCGAATCGGGCTCGATCGAGCAGGACGCCGACGTGGTGCTCTTCGTGTTCCGCGAGGAATATTACGTGAAGAACCTCGAGCCGCGCGATCCGAACGATCCGAAGTATCCGGAATGGGAAGCCCATATGGACAAGGTGAAGGGGACGGCGGACGTGATCATCGCCAAGCAGCGTCACGGACCGACCGGCACCGTCAAGCTCGCCTTCCAGTCTGAATACACCCGATTTGCGGATCTGGCCGACCCGAGCTTCATTCAATACGAAGAACACTGATTTTAACAGAGCCCCGCCAAGCGGGGCTTCTCATTTAAGGCGCATCGCTGGAAGCGAGCGTAAATCCCTCATCCAGCCAGCCGGTTATCCCTCCCGCCATCAGTTTTACGGGGCGCCCCAGTTCGGCAAGACGAAGGGCACCACGGGCGGCACCGTTGCAGTGCGGACCGGCGCAATAGGTAACGAATACCGTTTCCGGTGGCCATTCCGCCATCTTGCGCGCTGTGATCTTGCCATGCGGCAGGTTGATCGCGCCTGGCACATGCCCCCTCGCGTAAAGGGCTGGACTACGCACATCCAGGAGCACGAAATCAGCTCCCTTGCTCAAGGCATCCTGTACATCCCAACAATCGGTTTCGAAGGCCAGGCTCGCGGCAAAATGCTCCTTTGCCAATTCGCTTGGCGCGGGTGGAATGTCAGTCACATAGGTCATCGCAAATCTCCGTATCGATGGGATCAGCTGACATTCCGGTAAAGACGCAGCATTGCCAATTGGCAGGATTGACAATATGCGTACAGATCATGCCAAAGCTTCACACGCCAACAAATGGACCGCTCGTCGTCGTCCTCGTTTATGATGGTCTTTGTACCTTCGAATTTGGAATAGCCTGCGAAGTCTTCGGGCTTTCGCGGCCAGAGCTTGGGCCGGATTGGTACCGCTTTGCCAGCGCCGCCATTGAACCGGGACCGTTGCGTGCTCATGGTCATCTCACCGTTTCCTCAGATGGCGGCATGGAACTGATAGATCAGGCCGATTTGGTTGTCGTGCCGGGTTGGCGCGGGGTGGATGAGCCTGTACCGCCAGAACTCTGTGAACGACTGCGCGCAGCCTATCGTCGGGGAGCGCGGCTTGTTTCCCTCTGCTCCGGTGCTTTCGTTCTGGCCGCGACCGGTTTGCTGAATGGCGCGAAAGCTGCGACCCACTGGCGATATGCTGAGGCTCTTCGCTGTGCCTACCCGTCGATCAGCGTTGATGAGTCCTCCCTCTACCACATTCACGAGCGGCTGTTCACGGCAGCGGGCAGCGCGGCCGGTATCGACCTTCTGATCGAGATCGTCCGGCAGGACTTCGGCCCATCCGCCGCAAACTCCGTTGCACGACGTCTTGTCATGCCTGCCCATCGCAACGGCGGCCAAGCGCAATTTCTTGAGCGCCCTGTTGCCATTCGACCGGGTACAGAGATTGGCCCTATCCTCGATCAGGTGCGCAATGATCTCTCTGCGAACTGGACGATCCGGCGCATGGCAGATCTCTGCTGCATGAGCGAGCGCACCTTCATTCGCCGATTTACGGAAGCCACCGGCAGTGCTCCCGGCGAATGGTTGGCCAATGAACGCCTTGAGGCTGCAAAGCAACTTCTTTGCCAAGGGGAAGTTGCAATGGAAGAGGTGGCAAGAGGTGCGGGCTTCGCGTCCGCCCATACGCTGCGCCATCATTTTCGCAAGCAACTGGGCATCAGCCCGACAACCTTCCGCTCCCGTTTCGTCAAGACAAGCGGCAGCCCCTAAATTCTCTTGCTGCGAAACATTGTGCATGAATGAAGAATAGTCCGGATCGTTATGATCCTCTTGAACAAAAGTGATAGGGTCGCGCCGAAAAGCACAAGGGAATGGACCATGACCGAACTCTATGACGACCTGCCGGAGATGGATGCCTTCGATACGGCGCCGGTTCGGTTGACCGTTGATCTCCAGGCACTTGCCGAAAACTGGCAGGATCTGGCCCGCCGCTCCGGCAAGGCGCGCGCAGGGGCGGTGGTCAAGGCAGATGCCTATGGTCTCGGCATAGAGGATTGCGGGCTGACCCTTTACGAAGCAGGCGCACGCGACTTCTTCGTGGCAGTTCCATCGGAAGGGGCAAC
Source organism: Affinirhizobium helianthi (assembly GCF_042680945.1). NCBI lineage: Bacteria > Pseudomonadati > Pseudomonadota > Alphaproteobacteria > Hyphomicrobiales > Rhizobiaceae > Affinirhizobium > Affinirhizobium helianthi. Next base: position 67,741 of record NZ_JBHUEQ010000022.1, read on the forward strand.
GCTGCGCGCCTATGCACCGGAGGCCCGCATTTTCGTCCTCTCGGGCATCTGGCCGGGGCAGGAGCGGCTCTTCCTTGAAAATGATCTGGTGCCGGTTCTGGCCAGCGAAGAGCAACTGGCCTTCTGGATGTCGCTGATTGCCGAAATCGGCCCCTATCCTTGCGCGCTTCAGGTCGATACGGGTTTCAACCGGCTTGGCATCCGGCCGGAAGAGGCCATAGCACTGGCACACGATGTCTCGCGTCCCGCCAGCTTCGATCCGGTCCTCATCCTCTCGCATCTTCACAGCGCCGACACGCCGAACGATCCACAGAACCGCGCACAACTCGATTCCTTCCAACAGGTTACACAGGCTTTTGAAGGCATTGATAGAAGCCTTTCGGCTTCCGCCGGGATCTTTCTCGGCTCAGACTATCACTTCGATCTCACGCGGCCCGGCATCGCGCTCTATGGCGGCGAGGCAACGGGGGGCATCAAGAACCCGATGCGGCCTGTGGCAAAGGCAGAAGCGCGCATTCTTCAACTTCGCAATGCACCTGCAGGCGAAACCGTGAGCTATGGCGGAGCACATCGGTTGACCCGCGACAGCCGCCTGGCCATTGCCTCCGTTGGCTATGCGGATGGCTATCTTCGGTCTCTTTCCGGTGCGGGCATTCCGTTACGTCAGGCCGTGCCGCAGGGCGCAGTCGGCTTCTTCAACGGTTTCCGGCTGCCTGTCGTGGGGCGCATCACCATGGACCTCACTGTTTTCGACGCGTCCGATCTGCCGGAGGCAGCCTTGCGGGCGGGCGATTACATCGAACTCTTCGGACCGAACCTGGCCCTCGATGAAGTGGCCCGCGCCGGCGGCTCGATCGGCTATGAATTGCTGACCAGCATCGGCCTGCGCCACGAACGACGCTATATCGGTGAAGAAGCCTCACTCTGAATCCGTCTGAACCCACAAAGCGGCGAGACTTGCAGCGCGGGCGAGTCACGGCTATATGCAGAACAAAACGGGATCATCCGCGGCGCGCGATCATGCTTCCCCACATTGAGGACGCGTTCAGATGGCCAAAAGCAAGACCCAATTCATCTGCCAGAACTGCGGCACGGTTCACACCCGCTGGGCGGGCAAATGCGATGGCTGCGGCGATTGGAACACCATTATTGAAGACGACCCGATGGGCGGCATCGGCGGCGGTCCCGGCAAGACCCCGAAGAAGGGGCGGGCTGTCGCCCTGACGACGCTATCGGGCGAAACGGAGGAAGCGCCGCGGGTACAGACGGGGATTGGCGAACTGGACCGTGTGACCGGCGGTGGCTTCGTGCGCGGATCGGCCGTGCTGGTGGGAGGCGACCCCGGCATCGGCAAATCCACCCTTCTCATGCAGGCGGCAGCAGCGCTGTCACGGCGCGGGCACCGCATCATCTATGTTTCCGGCGAAGAAGCCGTGGCGCAGGTGCGGCTTCGCGCACAACGCCTGGGCGCTGCATCCTCCGATGTCCTTCTGGCTGCGGAAACCAATGTCGAGGATATCCTGGCCACGCTTGCAGAGGGCAAAAGGCCGGACCTCGTAATCATCGATTCGATCCAGACCTTGTGGAGCGACATCGTCGATTCGGCACCCGGCACAGTGACCCAGGTTCGAACCGGCGTGCAGGCCATGATCCGCTTTGCCAAGCAGACAGGCGCCGCCATGGTTCTTGTCGGCCACGTTACCAAGGAAGGTCAGATCGCCGGCCCGCGCGTGGTCGAGCATATGGTGGATGCCGTTCTTTACTTCGAAGGCGACCGGGGCCACCATTACCGTATTCTGAGAACCGTGAAGAACCGCTTCGGCCCGACCGATGAAATCGGCGTGTTCGAGATGTCGGACAAGGGCTTGCGCGAGGTTTCCAACCCGTCCGAGCTTTTCCTCGGCGAACGCAATACCAAGGCTCCCGGCGCTGCGGTCTTTGCCGGCATGGAGGGCACACGCCCCGTTCTGGTGGAAGTTCAGGCACTCGTGGCGCCCACCTCTCTGGGAACGGCACGGCGCGCGGTCGTTGGCTGGGACTCCTCCCGTCTATCGATGATCCTTGCGGTGCTCGAAGCCCATTGCGGCGTGAAGCTTGGCCAGCACGATGTGTATCTGAATGTCGCGGGCGGCTATCGTATTTCCGAACCGGCCGCCGATGTGGCCGTCGCTGCCGCCCTCGTTTCCTCCCTTGCGAACACTGCCCTACCCGCCGATTGCGTCTATTTCGGCGAGGTTAGCCTCTCTGGCGCTGTGCGACCTGTTTCGCAAACCGCGCAGCGATTGAAGGAGGCGGAGAAACTCGGCTTTGCGCGGGCGACATTGCCCGCATCCTCCACAGAATTGCCGAAAGCTGGGCGCAAGGGCTTGTTCGAAATCGAGGGATTACCCGACCTCGTGGTGCAGATCGCGGGGTCTGCGCGCAAACTTGGAAAGCAGGCTGAGGAGGATTGATCTTCCACAGCATTGCCCGCTGTTGTAAGAAAAGCGCAAAACCTCTTGCCTTTTTCGCAGCATCCGGTAGGGCCAACCGCATTCTCCCGCCGTCGCGGGACCGAAAAGTCTTGGAGTAGATGATCTATGCCCATCACGATTTTCGACGGCATTGTCCTCGGCGTCACACTTTTCTCCGCCGTGCTCGCCATGGTTCGGGGTTTTTCACGCGAGGTGCTGTCCATTGCCAGCTGGGCTGGTTCGCTGGCAGCCGCCTATTATCTCTACCCGATGCTTTTGCCATACGCGAAGAACTACACGGCCGATGACCGTCTCGCACTCGCGGGCTCTGCCGCCGTCATCTTCCTGGTTGCGCTGATCATCATTACCTTCATCACGAGCCGCATCGCCGATTTCATTATCGACAGCCGCATCGGCGCGCTGGACCGCACCCTCGGCTTCCTCTTTGGCGCAGCACGCGGCATTCTTCTGCTCGTGGTTGCCGTTGCCTTCTGGAACTGGCTGGTGGATGTACGCTCACAGCCGGCATGGGTCACCCAGGCAAAATCCAAGCCCTTCCTCGATACGCTTGTGGGGCGGCTCGAAGCGGTTCTGCCGACAGATATCGAACCTCAGATCCGTGCGCGCATTCTCGGCCATGGCGATGCCAAGAACAGCGAAGCCGCACCGTCTGATGACGCACCGAATTCAACTGTGACAAATAATTGACGCGAACTTGGAGTTCTGAGGGAAGCCAAGGACCTTCATCTGTGATATAGGCATGAACAGCAGGCCGGCTGTGGTTCAATTGAACAAATCAACCGGCCTATTTTAGTTTTTCTTCCGGTACGGCAAGGACCTGCAGACATGAATCAGCCGGTGACGCATGATGCATTTTACGATCTGGACGGTGACACACTGCATGAAGAATGTGGCGTGTTCGGCATTCTCGGCCACCCGGACGCGGCAACCCTGACAGCGCTTGGTCTGCACGCCCTGCAGCATCGCGGCCAGGAAGCAGCGGGCATCGTCTCTTTCGACGGAACGCAGTTCCACACCGAAAAGCATATGGGCCTTGTCGGAGACCACTACACGAACCCGGCGACGCTGGCGAAGCTTCCGGGCAACATGGCCATCGGCCACACGCGCTATTCGACAACTGGCGAAGTCGCTCTTCGCAATGTTCAGCCGCTGTTCGCCGAGCTGGAAGTGGGTGGCATTGCCGTTGCCCATAACGGCAACTTCACCAATGGCCTGACGCTCCGTCGCCAGCTGATCGCCGGTGGCGCTATCTGTCAGTCCACGTCTGATACGGAAGTGGTGCTGCACCTCATCGCCCGCTCGCGCTACACTTCCACGACGGACCGCTTCATCGATGCGATCCGCCAGATGGAAGGCGGCTATTCGATGCTGGCATTGACGCGCACGAAGCTGATTGCCGCACGCGATCCCACGGGCATTCGTCCGCTGGTCATGGGCGAGCTGGACGGCAAGCCGATCTTCTGCTCGGAAACCTGCGCACTCGACATCATCGGCGCAAAATTTGTTCGCGACGTCGAGAATGGCGAAATCATCATCTGCGAAATCCAGCCGGACGGGTCTATCGAGATCGATGCGCGCAAGTCGCCGACCGCCCAGCCGGAGCGCCTCTGCCTGTTCGAATATGTCTATTTCGCCCGCCCGGATTCGGTCGTCGGCGGTCGCAGCGTTTACGTCGCCCGCAAGAATATGGGCATCAATCTGGCCAAGGAAGCCCCGGTTGAGGCCGATGTGGTCGTTCCGGTGCCGGATGGTGGCACGCCAGCGGCACTCGGTTATGCGCAGGAAAGCGGCATTCCCTTTGAATACGGCATCATCCGCAACCATTATGTTGGCCGCACCTTCATCGAGCCGACGCAGCAGATTCGCGCCTTTGGCGTGAAGCTGAAGCATTCCGCCAACCGGGCGATGATCGAAGGCAAGCGCGTGGTGCTGGTGGACGATTCCATCGTGCGCGGCACAACCTCGCTGAAGATTGTCCAGATGATCCGGGATGCCGGTGCCGCAGAGGTACATCTGCGCGTTGCCAGCCCGATGATTTTCCACCCGGATTTCTACGGCATCGACACGCCGGACGCGGAAAAGCTTCTTGCCAACCAGTATGATGGCGTGGAAGCCATGTGCCGTTACATCGGCGCGGACTCCCTCCAGTTCATCTCCATCAACGGCCTCTACCGTGCCGTGGGTGGTGAGGATCGCAACCCGGCGCGTCCGCAGTTTACCGACCACTACTTTACCGGCGAGTATCCCACGCGGCTGCTTGACAAGGCAGCAGAGACAATGGGACGGAAGGTCTCGGTTCTGGCCAGCAACGGCTGAGACCTGGGGCCATTCGACCGGCGGCTACAGTTCGCCGGTCCATTCATAGTGGGACGGATATGAGCATCGATCTGAAGGGAAGGCTCGCGCTGGTTACCGGCGCGTCGCGGGGCATCGGCTATTTCACGGCACTGGCTCTGGCCAAGGCAGGCGCACATGTGGTTGCCTGCGCCAGAACCGTTGGCGGGCTGGAAGAACTGGACGACCAGATTCAGGCGGCTGGCGGCACGGCCACGCTCGTTCCCTTCGATCTTGCCGATATGGCAGCCATAGACCGGCTCGGCGCTTCCATTTTCGAGCGCTGGGGCAAGCTTGATATTCTGGTCGCCAATGCGGGCGTTCTGGGCGTCATCTCACCTGTTGGCCATATCGAGGCCAAAGTTTTCGACAAGGTGATGCTGACCAATGTGACCGCCACCTGGCGCCTCATCCGCTCTGTCGAGCCTCTGCTGCTGAAATCCGATGCGGGGCGCGCCATCCTGCTTTCCTCCAGCGTTGCCAATGATGCACGACCCTTCTGGGGTGCCTATGCTGCTTCCAAGGCAGCCGTGGAAATGCTGGGGCGCACCTGGGCGGCGGAAACAAAACACACCAGGCTTTGCATCAACAATGTGAATCCCGGCGCAACACGCACAGCCATGCGCGCGCAAGCCATGCCGGGCGAAGACCCAGACACACTCCCTCACCCATCCGAGGTTGCGGAAAAACTGTTGCCGCTCTGCGCACCGGAAATGACGGAAAGTGGACGTCTTTATGTGGTGCGCGAGAATAAGTTCGTTGATTATCGTCTGCCGGAATAGGTTCGGCTGTTTTCAAAGTTCTTGCCATGCGCCCTCGCGACCTTCTCATCTACATCTTTCTATCGGTCGCCTGGGGGCTCTCTTTCCTGCTGCTTCTGCACGTCATCGCGGCCTTCGGCTGGGTTGGCTCGGTCACCTTCCGCTGCCTTCTGGCTGGCGCCATCCTGCTGGTTCTGGCGCGCCTCACGGGGCGTAAGCTCAGTTTCGGCAGCCGCTGGAAGCCGCTTGCTGTGGTGGGCGCAACAACCGTGGCCGGTCAACTGATTGGCCTTTCCTATGCCACGCCGCTGATTGGCACGGCCATGGCAGCCATTTTCGTCGCGACAATCCCGCTCTTCTCCATGCTGATCGCGCGCCTCTGGGGAATGGAGATGATCACCCCGCCCCGGATCCTCGGTCTGGCGCTTGGCACCCTCGGCATCATCATGCTGGTCGGCTTTCCGGCCGTTCCGGTAACGCCAAGCTTCATCCTTGGCTGCGCCGCCATGGTGTTTGGCACCTTCTGCGCGGCCTTTGGCAGCAATTATGCGCACCGCCACCTTGGGGATACCGGCGCCTGGGAGGTGACGATCGGCGCCTTCTTCTTCGGCGGACTGATGTCCCTGCCCCTGCTGCTTCTCGTACCCGTGCCCGGCATTCCGCAAATTCAGGACTATCTCTATCTGCTGGTTCAGGCGGGCGTGATGAGCGCGATGACCTACGTGCTCTATTTCAGCCTTGTCGGTAGCATCGGCCCTACACGCGCCATCAGCGTGGAGTTCGTGGTCACTGTCATTGCGGTTCTCGTCGGGGCACTGGCGCTACATGAACCGATCACAGCGGCACAACTGGCGGGCGGCGTCGTGATCATCGCGGGCTGTGCGCTGGTCCTCGGTATTTTCCCTGCCAAGGACAAGATGCCACTCCAGCCGTGAAACCCGAGATTGGGAATATCCATCGGCTTCGGGAACTTCCGGGGGCAAGATTTATTCTGCCACCACGTCGCCAAGCGAACATTTGCGCCTTGCCATGCTCTTGACCGGGACCGCTGGTCAGGTCATAACCTTCGCCTTATGAACACGGCCATCTGCATCATTTGTGGGATTATTATTCGCTAGCGTTTCGCTGGCCGGCCGTTCTCGTCTCTCGAAATACGCAAGAAGACAAGGGAACCGGCTCCGGCCGGTCAACATGTTGTATTCGGGAGACCTTTGATGAGCCTCAAGCTCAAGCTGCACAACACACTGACCCGCGAAAAGGCGGAGTTTCAGCCCATCGACCCGAACAATGTGCGCATGTATGTGTGCGGTCCCACGGTTTATGACTTTGCGCATATCGGCAATGCGCGCCCGGTGATCGTGTTCGATGTGCTGTTTCGCATGCTGCGGCATGTCTATGGCGCAGAGCATGTGACCTATGCCCGCAACATCACCGACGTGGATGACAAGATCAATGCACGGGCGCTGCGCGATCATCCCGGCCTCGATCTCAATGAAGCGATCCGGCAGGTCACGGAGCGAACCGAGCAGCAGTTTCAGGCGGATGTAAAGGCACTCGGCTGCCTGGAACCTACGGTTCAGCCACGCGCGACGGACAATATCCGCCAGATGGTGGAGATTATTGAAAAGCTGATCGCGCGCGGCCATGCCTATGTCGCGGAAGGCGAGGTTCTGTTTGATACGCAGTCCATGCGCGATTACGGCCAGCTTTCCAAGCGCCCGCTGGATGAGCAGCAGGCGGGTGCCCGCGTTGCGGTGGATGCACACAAGAAGAACCCCGGCGATTTCGTTCTTTGGAAAGCCTCCAGCCATAACGAGCCTGGCTGGGAGAGCCCCTGGGGCCGTGGCCGTCCCGGCTGGCATATCGAATGCTCGGCCATGAGTGCGCGCTACCTGGGTGAAACCTTCGACATCCACGGCGGCGGTCTGGACCTGATCTTCCCGCACCATGAGAACGAAATTGCACAATCGCGCTGCGCCCACGGCACGCATGTGATGGCCAATGTGTGGATGCACAACGGCTTCGTGCAGGTCGAAGGCCGCAAGATGTCGAAGTCGGAAGGCAATTTCGTCACCATCAACGAGCTCCTGGAAACGGAAACCTTCGGCGGTCGCAAATGGCCGGGCGAGGTTCTGCGCCTTGCCATGCTGATGACGCACTATCGCGAACCGATCGATTTTTCAGTCAAGCGCCTGGAGGAAGCGGAACGACTTCTGGCAAAGTGGCCAGTGGCGGAAGCTGGCCATGCCACGCCTTGCGAAACCGTGCTGGAACCGCTCGCAGACGATCTGAATACGGTAGCAGCCATTCAGGCCATTCATGCGCTGGCGCAGGCTTCACATCATGATGCCGATGCCAAGGCGCGGTTTGCCGCCTCTGCCGATCTGCTTGGCCTTCTGCCGAAGCCAACGGAAGTGGATGAGGCCATTGCCGCTGGTGTAGATGCCCTGGTGGAAATGCGTCTTGAACTGCTGAAGGCCAAGAATTTTGCGGAAGCCGACCGGATTCGCGATGAGCTTGCATCGAAGGGCATTCAACTGAAGGATGGCAAGGACAAGGACACCGGCGAGCGCGTAACGACTTGGGAAATGAAGCGGTAACTACATGTGGGAGGAGCGTATGAGTGAGGTTTACACTGGCGGCTGCCAGTGCGGTGCGATACGTTTTCGCGTCACTGGCCCATTGAAGGACAGCTCAATTTGTCACTGCCGCATGTGCCAGAAAGCCTTCGGTGCCTATTACGCACCCTTGGTTTCCGTGCGCGGTACCGATTTTGAGTGGACGCGCGGGGAGCGGAAAATCTTCCGCTCAAGCAATGTCGTGTCTCGTGGTTTCTGTGCGGAATGCGGAACGCCGCTGACCTATGAGGCACCGGATGGCTTTTCGGTCGCCGCAGGAGCCTTCGATCATCCCGCTGACTTCCCACCGACGCAGCAGTTCGGCACCGAAGGCAAGGTCGACTTTGTGGACAGGCTGCACATTCTGCCCGGACATCCAACCGATGACGATCTGGTAGAGATACCTTTCCTCGCCGAGGTTGTTTCCTATCAGCATCCCGACCACGATACCGATCAGTGGCCGGAGCCGCGCTCGTGAACGCACAGAACCCCAAAACCGGTATGCCGAAATGGCTGCTCTACGGCCTGATTGCCAAGGGCCTGCTGGTTGCAGCCCTGGTCGCAGGCATCACCGCCTATGCAACGCTGAAATAGGAGAATGGTCATGGAAGGTTCCTTAACCGGAGGATGCCAATGCGGCGCGGTGCGTTTCCGTGCCGAAAAGCTCGGACGGCCTTCCATCTGCCACTGCCGCATGTGCCAGAAGCAGTTCGGCAATTTCTTCGGCGCGCTTGTTTCGGCCGATCAGGCGCATCTCACCTGGACGCGCGGTCAGCCCAGCCTCTTTCGCTCATCGGCCAAAGTGAAGCGCGGCTTTTGCAGCAAATGCGGCACGCCGCTGACCTATCAATCTGATGACGGGGTGGAGATTGCCATCGGGGCATTCGACCATCCAGAACTGATCAAGCCGGAGATTCAGGTCAACTATGACAAGCGGTTGCCCTGGATCGATCATCTATTTGAGCAACCGAAATTTTCCAGCCCTGAATACGATGCCAAATGGGCATCCGTCGAAAGCTGGCAACACCCCGATCACGATACGGCGGAATGGCCGCCAAAGGACGCATGACATGAACGAGCTTCGCAGCTTCTATCCGGAAATCGAACCCTTCGAGACAGGCTTTCTGGACGTAGGCGATGGTCACCGCGTCTATTGGGAACGGGTCGGCACGAAAGGTGCAAAACCGGCCGTCTTCCTGCATGGCGGTCCCGGCGGCACGATCAGCCCCGCACAGCGCCGTCTGTTCGACCCGGCGCTCTATGATGTGATCCTGTTCGATCAGCGTGGCTGCGGAAAGAGCACGCCGAATGCCTCTCTCGACAACAACACAACATGGCATCTGGTGGCCGATATAGAGCGTCTGCGCGAGATGATCGGCGTGGAGAAATGGCTGGTCTTCGGCGGCTCCTGGGGCTCGACGCTGGCACTTGCCTATGCTGAAAAGCATCCGGAGAGAGTTTCGGAGCTGGTTCTTCGCGGCATCTATACCCTCACCAAAGCTGAACTCGACTGGTACTACCAGTTCGGCGTTTCAGAAATGTTCCCGGACAAATGGGAGCGTTTTCAAGCTCCCATTCCCGAGGACGAGCGCCATGAGATGATGGCCGCCTATCGCCGCCGATTGGTTGGTGACAATCGCGAAGAGCAGATGGCATGCGCCCGCGCCTGGAGCCTGTGGGAAGGCGAAACCATTACGCTGCTTCCCAACCCTGATTACTCAGCGGCCTTCGAAGAAGACGATTATGCGCTGGCCTTCGCCCGCATCGAAAACCACTTCTTCGTTCATGCCGGTTGGATGGAAGAAGGGCAGCTGCTGCGCGACGCTTACAAACTCAAGGACATTCCCGGTGTCATCATTCATGGGCGCTATGACATGCCCTGCCCGGCGAAATACGCATGGATGCTGCACAAGGCTTGGCCGAAGGCCGATTTCCATCTGATCGAGGGCGCAGGACATGCCTTTCTCGAGCCCGGAATTCTGGACCAGTTGATCCGCGCAACCGACCGGTTTGCCGGCAAGACCGCTTAACCTATGTCTGCCTGACAAGGCACGGAGATGACCATGGAACGGATCTATCTTTTCGACACAACCCTGCGTGACGGGCAGCAAACGCCCGGCATCGACTTTTCTGTCGAAGACAAGATCGCCATCTCGAAAATGCTGGACGAATTCGGCATCGATTATGTCGAAGGCGGCTATCCCGGCGCCAATCCCACCGATACGGCCTTCTTCGCTGCCAAACGCACACAGGCGGCAAAGTTTGTCGCCTTTGGCATGACAAAGCGGGCGGGCGTTTCCGCTGCCAATGATCCGGGCCTTGCCGCACTGCTGCAATCAAAGACAGATGCAATCTGTCTTGTCGCAAAGAGCTGGGATTATCATGTGGCCGTCGCACTTGGCTGCACGAACGAGGAAAATCTCCAGTCCATTCGCGAAAGCGTTCAGGCTGTTACGCAGACGGGCCGCGAGGCCATGATCGATTGCGAGCATTTCTTCGATGGCTACAAGGCGAACCCGGATTACGCGCTGGCCTGCGCCAGAACCGCCTATGAGGCGGGCGCGCGCTGGGTGGTGCTGTGCGATACCAATGGCGGCACGCAGCCGGAAGAGGTTCGGACAATCGTTTCCGCCGTGATTGCGGCGGGCATTCCCGGCACCTCTCTCGGGATCCACGCACATGACGATACAGGCCAGGCGATTGCAAATTCTCTGGCCGCCGTCGAAGCAGGGGTACGTCAGATCCAGGGCACCCTGAACGGTATTGGCGAGCGCTGCGGCAATGCCAATCTCGTAACGATCATTCCGACGCTCGCCTTGAAGAAGACCTATGCCGACCGCTTCGTGACCTCGATCGACACACAGCGGCTTTCGGACCTGACCCGCCTTTCGCATGCCTTCGATGAACTGCTCAATCGTTCGCCGCACGCGCAGGCGCCCTATGTGGGCTCCTCCGCCTTTGCCACCAAAGCTGGCATTCACGCTTCCGCGCTGCTGAAGGACCCGCGCACCTATGAGCATGTGGTGCCGGAAAGTGTGGGCAATTTCCGCAAGGTCATGGTGTCCGATCAGGGAGGCAAATCAAACTTCCTCAACGCGTTGAAGCGCATCGGTCTTGATGTCTCCAAGGACGATCCGCGTCTCGACACGTTGATCTCACTGGTGAAGGAGCGGGAAAACCAGGGCTATGCCTATGAAGGCGCGGATGCCAGCTTCGAGCTTCTGGCACGGCGCACGCTGGGCAGCATTCCGCATTTCTTCGATATCGAGGGCTTCCGCGTCATGGTGGAGCGCCGGTTCGACGCCAATGGCCAGCTCAAGACGGTTTCGGAAGCGGTGGTTCGCCTGCTGATCGATGGGCATCGCATCATGTCTGTCGCGGAAGGGGATGGTCCCGTCAACGCGCTTGATCTTGCGCTGCGAAAGGATCTCGGCAAGTTCAACCGCGAAATCGAGGATCTCGAACTGGTGGATTACAAGGTCCGCATTCTCAATGGCGGCACCGAGGCAATCACCCGCGTTCTGATCGAATCGATGGATGGCGATGGAACGCGCTGGTGGACTGTCGGCGTTTCGGAAAACATTATCGATGCTTCGTTCCAGGCACTGATCGATTCCATCGTCTACAAGCTGATGAAGAACCGCCACATGGCTGGAAGACTGGCCGCAGAGTAACCCCTGCGGCAAGGCTCGCTTCACGCGAAGTCATGAACTCTTCACGGAAAAGAACTGGTTGCGCCTGTGCCACAGGCGTAGACCATCGCCTTGCGATTGATGAAAGGCAAAGATCATGGCCACCACAGATGCGACTCCTGTTCCCGCCGGACAGACGGGCGATTCGCCAAAGGGCTTTGCCTTCGCGCTTGCGGCCTATGGCCTCTGGGGATTTCTGCCCATCTACCTGAAGGCCATGGCGCATATTTCCCCCTTTGAAGTGCTTGCACACCGCGTCGTCTGGTCGGTTCCTTTTGCGGGGATCATTCTCTTGCTGATTGGCCGAACAGCCGATTTGAAGGCAGCCTTCCGGTCGCCCAGAACGCTTGTCATGGCTGCGGTGACAGCGACGCTCATCACGATCAACTGGTGCACCTATGTGTGGGCAATCGGAGCGGGACGCACCATCGAAGCCGCTCTCGGCTACTTCATCAATCCGCTTTTCAGCATCCTTCTGGGCTCGTTGATGCTGAAGGAACGACTGGCGCCAGCGCAAAGGGTGGCTATCGGTCTCGTTGTCATAGCCGTTGCCATACTGACCTGGGATGCAGGGCATCTCCCCTGGGTTTCCCTCACCCTCACCTTCAGCTGGGGCTTTTATGCCTTCTTCCGCAAGACACTGCCGGTTGGCGCCAATCAAGGATTCTTCCTTGAAGTGCTGATCTTGTCTGTACCGGCTTTGCCCTATGTCATCTACCTTGAGATGAACGGATCCGGACACCTGACCAACGGGACGGCTCTGGATGCATGGCTACTGGCGGCAGCCGGTCTTGCCACCGCCGCGCCCCTGATGATCTACGCGAATGCCGCCAAGATGTTGCGCCTGTCGACCATCGGCATCATGCAGTACATCACGCCAACCATCGTCTTCCTGATTGCGGTCTTTGTCTTCCACGAACCGATGAACCTGGTAAAGCTTGCCGCCTTCATCCTGATCTGGTCGGCACTGGCGATCTACACCCTTTCCATGATGCGCGCTTACCGCGCCCGGTGAACGATTCGGGGATCGATGTATCAACATCGATCCCCTTTCATTCAGAGTTTCGAAATCACGTCGTCATGGCCTTCCTGGATCGGCTCATCACCCCAGACCTCCAGAATGGCCGGAACGATGTCTTCCACAGCGTCGATAACAAGCGGCTGCACCAGATTGGCGTTATGAATGAAGCCCTGCCGCTTCATGTGGTCGATCAACTCCAGCATGGGGTCCCAGAAGCCGCCGATATTGGCAAAGACCATGGGCTTGCCGTGACGGCCAAGCTGCGCCCAGGTCATGATTTCAACGATCTCCTCCAGTGTGCCGATGCCGCCGGGCAAGGTGACGAATGCGCCCGCCCGTTCGAACATCTTGTGCTTTCGCTCATGCATATCCTGAGTGATGATCAGCTCATTGAGCTGGCCCAGCGAATGCCGCGTTGCCTCCATATCGACAAGAAATTCCGGAATGATGCCGGTGACCTGGCCGCCATTCGACAGAACGCCGGAAGCAACCGCACCCATGATGCCCTTGGTGCCGCCGCCATAAACCAGCCTCAGGCCATGAGTGGCGATGGATCGGCCAAGCATGCGCCCCGCCGCAACATAGTCAGGATCGCGTCCAGGCTGGGAGCCGCAATAGGCGCAGATAGAACGAATGGTCACAGGCATCTCCGTATTTCATCTGCGGAAGGCCTGACGAATGGACCTTCCGAGGCAGTGTGTGAGGCACGTGATGCAGATGATTTCCGTCACGCCCTGCCCTACACGCCGGTTTGAGAGCGGCAAAACTCTCCAATTGATAAATTGCCTGCCTAAAAGTGACGGGGAATCCAGCCTGCGGCAAGTGCAAAAGCCGACGAATCCTTGTTAACTGACTATGAAACCTGTAATCGGGGACCGTTGGCGCAATACCGCCAGGAGAGGTTTTGATGATTAAAAATCGTGCCGGCTGGCTTGCCCTTGCAGTTCTCGCCATCGCAACGCTGCTGATGGTATTCTTCGTCATGCCGAGAATATCGGGCGAGGATAAGCCTTCGAACGATGCGGTCAACTCTGCAAACAACCAAGTAAAGCCGCAACCGACAGGCGCTCAAGAAGCGGCAAAGCAGCCTCGAAATTCTGCTGAGCCACAGCAACTTTCTGCGTCTTCGGAGAAGATTGCTTCCGATGCTGCCAAGCGTGACCCGCTGCCTGCGGCGGAAAAGACCGGCGCTGAAGCGATCTCTCCGGCCACAGCCGCCAAAACCGCCTCTGACACCCTCGCGGTTCCGACATTCGACGTCCTTCGTGTCGAGCCGGATGGCTCCACGGTGATTGCCGGACGCGCTGCACCCGGCGCGCGCATCGAGGTGATGGATCAAGCCACAACCGTTGCCAGCACCATGGCAGACAAGGCCGGCGAGTTTGTCGCCATCCTCGACAAGCCACTGCCGCCGGGGGATCACCAACTGGTGCTGAAGGCGACCACGCCGGATGGAAAAACCGTTATTTCCGAGGAAATTGCCACGGTCTCTGTTCCACAAAACAATGAGAGCGAACTGCTGGCCATGGTCACCAAGCCCGGTGAAGCAAGCCGCATTCTGGCCAAGCCCGCATCACAGGCTCCCGCATCCCAGGCCAAAACGGAACGCATTGCTGCCGATCCGACGATCCAGCGGCCACTCACTCCGGCTGCCAATCAACCGGCAACAGAGGCGGCAGCGGCCAGCCAAACCTCCAGTGCCGCGCCGAATGCTGTTGGTTCCGCTTCTGCGGATTTGCAGGTCAGCGCTGTGGAAGTGGAAGGCAACAAGCTTTTCGTGGCGGGCATTGCAAAACCCGGTGCGCGGCTTAAAGCCTATGTCAACGGCCAGCTTCTTGGCCAGACCACTGCAAATGCCGATGGAAGTTTCGTCATCGACGGGACGCATGAACTGGCGGTGGGCGAACACAAGATCGCGGTGGATCACGTGACAGCCTCGGATCAGGCGCTTGTACGGGTGGAGGTTCCGTTCAACCGTCCTGCGGGTGATCAGGTTGCCGCCGTCGCTTCGCAACAGGGTGGAACCCCCTTGACGCCGATTGATGCCGGTGCCTTCGACAAGCTGCGCAACGAAGTCGGCAAGGCTTTCCAACTGCTACAAAACCTCTATGCCAATGGCGGAAAGCCCAGCATGGAACAGGTGGCCGCGGCACGCTCTGCAGTAACGATTGCCCTGCGATCCCTCACCGAATATCGCCTGCCAGCTGGCGTGGACGCCAATACGAGCGCCATTGCGGCCACGGCCATCAAGGCCGCCTCGGATGCCCTGACCGCGCTGGAGGCACTGCCCAAGGATGTGGATGCCGTGGGCCGGAACCTTGGAACGCTATCCGCCATGATTGCACGCGTTACCTCCTCTACTCTGCCCTCAACCCCGATTGCGCCGCAGGCCACCACGCCCGCAGCCCCTCAGGTATCAGAGGCTTCCCCGTCTGCGGCCCCGCGCACCATCGAGCAAGCGCCGTTGACCAAGAGCGACGCGGCATCGGTCATCATTCGTCGTGGCGATACGCTCTGGCAGATTTCGCGCCGCGTTTACGGACAGGGTGTTCGCTACACCACGATCTATCTGGCCAATCAGGATCAGATCGCCAATCCGGACATTATTCAACCGGGGCAGATTTTCGGCGTGCCGAAAGAGGCCCTGCCGGAACCCGAGGCGGAGAAGGTTCACCGGGAACGGCTGAAAAAGGGGTGACCATTCCCCATCGAGAAGAGGAACAAGGCTCTACGGCAGGTCCCGCACGCTTCGGTGAGCGGGTTCTGCTCTACGCGCTGCTAACCTCGCTGACGGCTCTGAGCATTGATGCCCTTTTGCCAGCACTTCGCGTCATTGAGGAAGAATTGACAGCGGCTCCGGCGCTGACGACGCAGCACATCGTGTCGATCTTCATCTTCGGAATGGGTTTCGGCGAGCTGCTGGCGGGGCCGATTGCCGATGCGGCAGGCCGCAAGCGTGCCCTGCTTTTCGGCCTTGTCGTTTTTGCTTTGGGAACCGTGGTCGCCATGACCGCAACCTCTATGGAAGCCATCGTGGCAGGTCGCTTTCTACAAGGACTTGGGGTCTCCGGCCCGAAGATTGCCACGCGCGCCATGATTCGCGATCAGTTCGGCGGCGACGACATGGCACGTGTCATGTCGCTGATGTTCAGCATCTTCATTCTTGTGCCCATGATCGCGCCAGCTCTGGCCCAAGGTCTGATTGCGCTTGCGGGATGGCGCAGCCTCTTCGTCGCCTATCTCCTCATTGCGGCTGTTCTGGCCAGCTGGCTTTTCTGGCGGCAGCCGGAAACGCTGCCGCACCCACAACGGCTCCCCTTCCAGCCCCGCATGATTTTGCGCAACAGTCACCGTATTCTGAGTTCGCGGCGGGTCAGCCTTCTAATTCTTGCCACCGGCCTCATCTTTGGTGCGCAGCTGATTTATCTCAGCTCAGCGGCAGATCTCTTTTTCGATGCCTACGGAATTGAGGGCACCTTCCCGGTCTATTTCGCCATTCTGGCCTCCAGCATCGGCCTTGCGTCCTTTTTCAATGCCAGACTGGTCCGGCGGCATGGCATGGAAACCATGGCGAAGTTCGCGCTTTACGGTCTTGCCGCCTCTGGTCTGATGATGCTGATGACAACACTGCTCCTCCAGCAGAGGCTGCCGCTTGCCCTCCTGATGGTTTTCAGTTTTGCCGCGTTCTTCTCCATCGGGCTTTTGTTCGGCAATCTCAATGCCATGGCCATGCGCTCGCTGGGAGACGTGGCGGGCCTTGGGGCGTCGCTGATCGCATCTGGTTCCAGCATCATTGCCAGCATGTTCGCGGCGGGCCTCGGCATTTTCTACGATGGAAGTCCGATGGTGCTTGCGCTGGGCTTTTCCCTGGCCGGCAGCGCGTCTCTTCTGCTTGTCAAACAGGCACAAACCGATGATTGCACAAGGATCGCAGCAATCCGTTGAATTGCGCTTCTGCAACGCGTAAGTGAGAGCCTCCTTTCGGAGGCACGCATGGCAGACAAACAGAAAACCGTTTCGGCGGATTCCAGCAACCCGCTGGAAACCCTCGTGAACCTTTGGCCCTATATGTGGCCCACCGGGCGGCGTGACCTCAAGGCGCGGGTTGTCTGGGCTACCGTTTTCCTGCTTGTCGCCAAGCTGGTCCTCATCGGCGTGCCCTATTTCTTCAAATGGGCGACCGATGCGCTGAATGGCAAGCTAGACATGGCAGGCATCCTGCCCGCCTTTCTGCTGGGCGCCGTCGCGCTGGTCATTGCCTATAATCTCACGCGCATCATCCAGCTGGGCTTGAACCAGCTTCGCGATTCGCTTTTTGCCAGCGTAGGCCAGTATGCGGTGCGCCAGCTAGCCTACAAGACTTTCGTGCATATGCACCAGCTGTCGCTTCGCTTTCATCTGGAGCGCAAGACGGGTGGCCTCTCCCGCATTATCGAACGGGGCACGAAGGGCATCGAAACCATTGTCCGGTTCACCATTCTCAACTCGGTGCCGACGCTTATCGAGTTCATCCTCACTGCAGCCATTTTCTGGTGGGCCTATGGCTTCACCTATGTGGCCGTCACGGCGCTCACCGTTTGGGCCTATATCTGGTTCACCATTCGCGCCAGCGATTGGCGCATCAACATCCGTCGCTCCATGAATGCCAGCGATACCGATGCCAATACGAAAGCCATCGACTCGCTGCTGAATTTCGAAACCGTGAAATATTTCGGCAACGAAAAGATGGAGGCTGAGCGCTTCGATGCTTCCATGGCGCGCTATGAAAAGGCCGCGACACAGGTGTGGACCTCGCTCGGCTGGCTGAACTTCGGACAGGGCGTTATCTTTGGCCTTGGCACCACCATCATGATGGTCTTGTCCGCCTTGGCGGTTCAGCGTGGCGAGCAAACGATTGGCGATTTCGTTTTCGTCAACGCGCTGCTGATCCAGCTTTCCGTTCCGCTGAACTTCATCGGCTTTGTCTATCGCGAAATCCGCCAGGGTTTGACGGATATCGAGCAGATGTTCGATCTTCTGGATGTGAAGGCGGAAGTGGTGGACAAGCCGAATGCCCAGCCGCTGCAGATTGCCCAGGGACACATTGTTTTCGACAATGTTCATTTCGCCTATGACGCGGAGCGCCCGATCCTGAAGGGTGTCAGCTTCGAGGTTCCGGCTGGAAAAACGGTGGCCATCGTCGGCCCTTCCGGTGCCGGAAAATCCACGATTTCCCGCCTGCTCTATCGCTTCTACGACATCCAGCAAGGCTCTGTGCGGATCGATGGGCAGGATGTGCGTGATGTGACGCAGACCAGTCTGCGCGCCGTGATTGGCATGGTTCCTCAGGATACGGTGTTGTTCAACGACACGATTGCCTACAACATCCGCTACGGTCGTATTTCCGCCAGCGAGGAAGAGGTGCTGGCGGCAGCTGACGTGGCGCAGATCGGCACCTTCATTCGCAATCTGCCAGACGGGTTCAAGACCATGGTGGGCGAGCGCGGCCTGAAGCTTTCCGGCGGCGAAAAGCAGCGCGTGGCCATTGCCCGTACCATTCTGAAAGCTCCGCCGATCCTCATCCTCGATGAGGCAACCTCGGCGCTCGATACCACGACCGAGCAGGAGATTCAGGCAGCGCTGGACGTTGTTTCGAAAAACCGCACGACCCTGGTCATTGCGCACCGCCTCTCAACCGTCATCAACGCAGATGAAATCATCGTATTGCGCGACGGGCAGATTGCAGAACGCGGCACACATGCAGGGCTTCTGGCGCAAAACGGGCTTTATGCCTCAATGTGGAACCGTCAGCGCGAAGCAACGCAAGCGGAAGAGCATTTGCGGCAGGTCCGAGAAAGCGATGACATGGGCGTCGTGGTGCGCAAACCGCCCGCCACATAAGACATTCACGGTTAATCGCTTCATCGTTAGGGCCTGTTGCCAAAGTCGGAACCGGATTGCTCCGTCGCGTGTTTGCCTGTAGTCAGCTTATCCAAGCACCAAAAGCTGGACAATCTGGAGACTAACCTTTGGTCAATCTACTCGATACCATCCGCAACACGCTCGTTCCGATCCACAAGGAAGGCTATATCTTCGTCATCGCCTTCTTCGTGGCATCGCTCGTCCTGGGCCTCATTGCCGCCCCGCTGTTCTGGATCGGCCTGGTTCTGACATTGTGGTGCGCCTACTTCTTCCGTGACCCGGAACGCGTCGTGCCACAGGATGACGATATCATCATCAGTCCAGCCGATGGACGCGTCTCATCTGTCCAGATGGTCGTGCCGCCGGCAGAACTGGATCTGGGCATGGAGCCGATGCTGCGCATCTCCGTCTTCATGAACGTGTTCGATTGCCACGTGAACCGGGCACCGGCACGAGGCCGCGTCTCGCAAATCGTCTATCGCCCCGGCCAGTTCATCAATGCGGAATTGGACAAGGCGAGCGTGGACAACGAGCGTAACGGCATGGTCATCGAAACCAAGCATGGAAAGCTTGGCGTGGTGCAGATCGCCGGTCTCGTGGCGCGGCGCATTCTCTGCTTCGTGCACCAGAACGAACCGCTGGATGCCGGTGAGCGCTTCGGCCTTATCCGCTTCGGCTCGCGCCTGGATATCTACGTCCCCGAAGGCGGTCAGCCGCGCGTATCGCTCGGCCAGCGCACCATTGGGGGCGAAACCGTGATCGCAGAGTTCAACACCGTCAAAGGTCCGACGATCAGTCGCCGCAGCTGACCAGAAGAGGCCGCCATGAGTGAAAATCCCAGCCCGGAACGAGACGATAACGATGACGCGCGCGGCCCTCGTCTGCGCGAGATTCCGCTCCGGCTCATGGTGCCGAACCTCATCACGGTGCTTGCGATCTGCGCGGGCCTTACGGGCATAAGGCTGGCCTTCGAAGGACGGTTTGAACTTGCCGTTGCCATGGTTCTTCTCGCCGCTTTCCTGGATGGCATTGACGGCCGTGTTGCGCGCGCGCTCAAGGCGACATCAAAATTCGGCGTGCAGATGGATTCGCTTGCCGACATCATCAATTTCGGCGTGGCCCCTGCTCTGGTTCTTTACGTATTCGTGCTGGATCAGATGCGGTCGATTGGCTGGATCGCAGCCCTGATCTACGCCATTGCTGCGGGCCTGCGGCTGGCACGCTTCAATGTCATGGCGGAGCGGGAATACAAGGCGAAGTGGCAATCGGAGTTCTTCGTGGGCGTGCCTGCCCCCATGGGTGCATTGCTCGTGCTATTGCCGGTTTACCTCGGTTTTTTGGGCATTGATACAAGCGGTATCTTTGCCGTTGGCGCCACCATCTACACCGTGTTGATGGGCTATCTGCTGGTCAGCCGCGTTCCGGTCTGGTCCGGCAAGTCCGAAACCCGCGTGCGGCGCGATCTGATGCTGCCCCTGCTGCTCTGCGTCGTGATCTATGTGGCGCTGCTGATGAGCTATACGTGGCAGGTCCTCTCCGTCACCGCCGTTGCCTACCTGATCTTCCTCCCCTTCTCTGCCCGTGCCTGGAAGCGCCGTTACGGCACGCTGACCATCGAGGACGATCATGCGAACATTTAGTTCGCAAAGCTTAGTATAGCACTTCCATACAAAGTTATCGGGAGACGGGCAGCGACTTTAGCTGCCCGAATAACAGAGTAACGATTTATTAATGATGAAAATAATCTTAGCGGGTTTGATTTAGATCTAGACAAGTCAAACTTCCGCCTGTTTTTCTCTCCACATAAACTGCACAAGAATCAGTTTTCTGGAGGAGATCCCAATGAGCCAGGCCCAGCACGCCGCCCCCAAACATACGAATGAGCTGCACGCACCTCTGCGCCCGCTCGGCATCAAGGCCGTTGTTGCCGCTGCATTGATGGTGAAGCGGAACGTTCTGAAGAAGGCCTGAGCTTCAGCCTCTACCGTTCTGAAGGGCAGCAGGAGGTGCACACCTTCTGCGGCCCTTGATGTTCAGCATGAAGGGCGCCCGGTTTCAGGGCTTTGCCCGAACCAGAAAGGTTTAGACCTCGCCTGTGAAGCGTCTGGAACAGGAGATTGGCCAACCTTGCCGAACACCGTTTGTTTGACAAAAGTCCGGATGCAAAACCGCTGTCTCTTTGGCTGGACATGCACCAGGTTGCTGGACATGCGCTAGAAAAGCGAAAGCTGATCTCCGTTTTTCGCCTTTTTGCTTTGCGGCTGCGGCAATGGCGCTGCGTGCTCGGCAGGTTCCTGCAAGTCCGGCCCCATATTTGCGACCTTGTTGACGCGATCCGAGACTGGAATGGCTTCAAAGAAATCCGGCTGAACCGGCTTCAGCAGGTGTTCTATCGCCTTTGGTTCTTGCGTTTTGCAGTCCAGCCAGGTCTCGAAATCCTCTGGCTGAATGACAACCGGCATGCGGCCATGAATGGGTGCAATGGCAGCATTGGCATGGGTGGTGAGAATAGCGGCCGTATCCACTTCCGATCCATCGGCCGAACTCCAGGTCTCCATCAATCCGGCGAAAGCAATGATGCCGCCCTTGCGCGGCCTGATCCAATAGGCCTGAGCCTTGCCGCCCTCCTCCTTTGCAGGGCGGTGCCATTCGTAAAAGCCGGAGGCAGGAACCAGAACGCGCCGGTGGCGCATGGCGGCGCGAAAGGATGCCTTGCCAATGGCCGTTTCGGCCCGGGCATTGATGAGAAGGGGGAAATCCGCGGGGTCCTTCACCCAGCCCGGAATAAAGCCCCAACGCGCCAGAACAGCCTTTCTCGCTGGCACATTGCTGCCCGGCATCGGGCTTTCCCCGGCCACGATCAGCAGGATCGGCTGCGTCGGCGCAATGTTGTAGCGCTTCGGAAAGTCATCGATGTCGATGACGCTGAGGAATTCGAGAATATCCTCGGGCGTCGCAGTCAGAGCGTAGCGTCCACACATGGAGAAGAGATGGCATCGCCTACTGTCCGGGTCAAGGATAGCGGTCGTTTGCGGACCTGATCTGGCAGAACCGCAGATTTTCACTGGTGCGATGCAGCGCATGGAGGCTAAGTTCCGCGTCGGCTCTCGCCGCAATTTCCGCCAGCTCTCCAGCGACAATGCCCGCATTCCTTCCAGGAGCATATAGTCATGTCCGTCAAAGTCAGCGCCGCATCCTCTGCCATTCTGGAGCGAGACGGCCGTTTCCTGCTGATTCGTCGCCGCAATCCGCCCTCTGCGGATCTTTTTGCCTTTCCCGGCGGGCGGGCGGAAGAAGGGGAAACGCCGGAGCAGACGGCCCTGCGCGAATTTGAGGAAGAAACCGGCATCCCTGTTCGCGATCCCGTGCTTTTCGCCACCTACGATCTTCCCACCAAGGATGAGACGGGCCGAATCACCAGCCATTTCTTCCTCTCGGTCTTTCTCGTCCAGTCTGACTCGGACCTGGAGGCCGTGGCCGCCGACGATGCCAGCGATGCGGGCTGGTACACAGCAGAGGACATCAGATCACTGCCGGTTCCCGCCAGCGTTCTGGATTGCGCGGAACGACTGGCAGCGAGGCGATAGAGTAAGCCAGGCGCTGGCGAATCATCTATCACAACACAGGCTCGGCAACGGGCACACCAGAAACAGGCCGCCTTTCATGTTCCGCTTGATACTCACATTGCTTTTGCTGGCAGGGCTTGCTCTTCCCGCCGCCGCGCAGAAGAAGGGCACCACCGCCCCGCCTGCCGCGCCAGCACCAGCACAAGGTACAGAAGAAAAGCCAGCGCCCTATGATGGGCGCCTCATGCGCCTCGCGGAGATTCTGGGATCGGTCCATTATTTGCGCACGCTTTGCGGCGCGCCTGCCGCCGATTGGCGTGCTTCCATGCAGGCTTTGCTCGACGCGGAAACCATAAATGAACCCAAACGACGAGAGAAATTGACGGCATCCTTCAATCGGGGCTACAGGGCCTTTGCAGCGGTGCACACATCCTGCACGCCGGCGGCAAGATCGGCTGAAGAGACTTACCGTAACGAAGGTGCAACACTGGCGGCGGAAATAGCGACGCGCTACGGAAATTAGAGGTTTATTTACCTCTTTCTCCATCGGGGCATGTCGTTTTGATAAAAGGCTGCTAGAGTTGTTAACGTGTCGGTAACAACAGGCACCCCTTGTATGAGGATTACAGATGCAAACTGCGCGCAACGACATCGACGACATGATTGTTCACGAGAAGATGCAGGTAGCGCTCGAGTATCAGAATGAGGCTTGGGCCGATGGCCGTGCAGACGGTATCGAGCCGGAAATCATTGCTGATGCTGCCATTGCCCTTGCCATGCGCGAAACGATTCGCCTGCACGGCGAAGCCGGTGCCGAAGCCATGCTGGAATCGCTGCGCCAACGCATGCTTGCGGGAGAATTCTCGCCCGAGCGCACGATCCAATAAAGTTCAGGAATTCAAAATGAGGCGTTCTCCTGCCGCATCTTTGCGTATCGGCGCATCCTGTCTTATGGCCGCAAGCATCGCATTTGCGCCCGTGGCCGTGACGGCTGCTCCAGCAGTCGTGCTGGCGCTGACTGGACCTGCCCAGATGGCGCAGGCAGATGCTCAGGCACCCGCTCAGCCACCGGCTGCCAACGAATCACCTGCGGCACCCGCAGCCCCATCCGCCACGGAACAGGCTCCATCGGACCCGGCCCCCTCCTCATCCAAGGCCATTGCGACGCCGGGAGAGATTCGCGCCAGCGGCAATGTCGAGATCGTCCGTGATCTTTCAAAGCTGCCGGAGCCTGTCGCCAAGCTGCGCGAATCAATTCTCGAGGCTGCAGCGACCGGCGACATCGAAAAGCTTCGTCCTCTCATCGCCTTTGACCCCGCGCAAATGCAGGTGGGCGCGGAAGGCGATGCAATTGAAGCGGTGAAGAGCCTGTCTGGCGATCCCGACGGCCTGGAAATCATGGCCATCATGATGGATCTGTTGCAGCCGGGTGCTGCGCACATCAATATCGGCAAGCCGGATGAGATGTATGTCTGGCCCTATTTCGTCGGCAAGCCGCTGAACAGTCTGACGGCACCGGAGAAGATCGAACTGCTGCGCATCGTGACCGCTGGCGATCTGATGGCGATGGAAGAAGGCAACAACTACAATTTCTACCGGATCGGCATCACGCCCGATGGGAAATGGAAGCTGTTTGCAGGCGGGGATTGACCCCACTCCGCCGCTTGCCCTTGCTTCGTCCTCACCTTATCTGTGAGCTTCCGAAGCGCCCCAAGCGGACTGAATCCCATGCCAAGAGTTGCCGTTCCCGAACGAAGCCTGATCCGCGTTACCGGCGCGGATGCACAGGGCTTCCTGCATAATCTCATCACCACCGATGTTGAAGGACTGCCGGCAAACGAGGCGCGCCCCGGTGCGCTTCTCACGCCACAGGGCAAGGTTCTGTTCGACTTCATGATCTGGCGAAGCGAACCCGGTTTCACCCTGGAGTGCGATACGGTGCATGCGGATGGGCTCGTGAAGCGCCTGAGCATGTACAAGCTGCGGGCAGCCGTCAGTGTCACCATCGAAGGTCAGGGTGTCACCGTCGCCTGGGGTGAGGATGCTCGCTCAGCGGAAGGTGTGGTCGATGCAGCATTTCGCATGGCTGGCATTTCCCTTGTCCGCCAGGCCGGAGCGGAGGGACCTGACCCGGCAGCCCTGTATGACGCATTGCGGATCGAAGCTGCACTGGCAATATCTGGCCGCGATTTCGCCCTGCAGGATGCTTTTCCACACGACATATTGTTCGACAAGGATGGCGGTGTTTCCTTCAGGAAGGGATGCTATGTCGGACAGGAAGTCGTCTCCCGCATGCAGCATCGCGGCACGGCACGCCGCCGCGTGGTGCAGGTTCAGTCAGAAACCGATCTACCCGCCGGCGGCACGGAATTGACTGCCGATGGCAAGCCGATCGGAGCGCTGGGCACGGTTGTCGGCAAATCCGCTCTCGCCATCGTGCGGATCGACCGCGCAGGCGATGCCATGGCGAGGGGCGGCGCAATTCTGGCCGGTGATGTTCCGGTTCACCTCTCGCTGCCCGCATGGACGGGCCTCGGCTTTCCAGCCGGTTCGGATGAGGCAGAGACGTGACGAGCCCGGTCATGGCGCGTGCCTGGCAGCGAATGCTTTCCGGCCGCAGGCTCGATCTTCTCGATCCCTCGCCGCTCGATATCGAACTCAGCGACATCGCCCATGGCCTTGCCCGCGTAGCACGCTGGAACGGCCAGACGCATGGGGATAATGCCTTTTCCGTCGCCCAGCACAGCCTGATCGTCGAAGAGATATTTCGCCTGCAAAATCCCTCCTCCTCCGTCGTCGATCTGCTGATGACACTTCTGCACGATGCACCGGAATACGTGATCGGTGATATGATTTCGCCCTTCAAGGCCGTGGTTGGCGGCGGCTACAAGACTGTGGAGCACCGGCTGGAGGCAGCGGTGCATCTGCGCTTCGGCCTGCCGGCCCACCCCTCCAAGGAACTCAAGACCAGGATCAAGAAGGCGGATACGGTGGCAGCCTATTTCGAGGCGACCGAGCTTGCCGGTTTCACCCATGAGGAAGCACGCAAGTTTTTTGGCCTGCCGCGCGGCATTGCACGAGACGCCATCCCGATTGTTCCACTGCCCGCCTCTCAGGCACAAAGGCAGTTTATCGAACGATTTGAAGCGCTCGATAGAGCGCGCAGCACGCCCGCGGTGCAATCGTCATGAGCATGATCGTGGTTTCTCCTCTTGCCCGCATCGCGGAGATGGCCGTGCGCTACAAGGCGCGGGAAATGGTAACGCTGATTGCCCGTGAGCAGGCATTCCATCGTCCGGCCTTGATCGCGGCGGAGCGGCATCTGACCTTGATGATGAACGACATTGCCTTCAAAGGCACCGGAAACCTGATCGCACCGGACGAAGCGCATATCCAGCAATTGCTGGAATTCGCCCGGCAATGGGATCAGGATGCGCCGCTGCTCATCCATTGCTGGATGGGCGTGTCACGCTCTCCGGCTGCAGCTCTGGCTGTGGCGCTTGCGGTTCAGCCGGATCAGGATGACGAGGAACTCGCACTCAGGCTTCGTGCTGCCTCACCCTATGCCACGCCCAACACGCGCATTATCGAGATCTCCGATCGGCTGCTGGACCGTCAGGGGCGACTGGTTGCCGCCGTCAGGAAAATTGGACGCGGTGCAGATGCAGACGGCAACGCCCCGTTCGTCTTTGCAGCGAAAGTCACAGTGACGGCCTGACATCGGCCCTTGACCCCTGTGCCCTTCGCGCCAGTTTCGCCTTGTTTCTTATCAGGGAGAATTGCGCGACATGGAGCAACAGGCATCCGACTTCGTCGTCGCCACTCAGGCGGCGCTCGCACAACTTTCGGCACTGGCGGTGCAATATTCGTTCTCCATTCTCGGAGCGATTATTCTTCTCATCATCGGCTGGGTTGCCTCCGGCTTGCTAAGCCGCTGGGCGCGTCAGGGCATGGGCCGTATTCATGGCATTGATGCAACCCTTGCCCAGTTCTTCTCCAACATCATCCGCTATGCGGTTCTCGTCATCGTCATTGTCATGGTGCTGGGGCAATTCGGCGTGCAGACGGCCTCCATCCTTGCCGCACTTGGCGCCATAGGTCTGGCCATCGGCCTTGCCTTGCAGGGTACCCTGCAAAACATAGCGGCAGGAATCATGCTGCTGGTTCTGCGACCGTTCCGCGTGGGCGAATATATCGATACCGGCAGCGTGAACGGCACCGTGCAGGAGATCGGACTTTTTGCGACCGAGCTGAAAACCTATGACGGTCTTTATCGGCTGGCGCCGAACTCCCTGCTCTGGAATGTGCCGGTCACCAACTACAGCCGCCTTTCCACCCGCATGCATGATTTCAAAGTGGGCATTGCCTATGAGGATGACATCGACAAGGCTTTGGGCATTCTGCTCGATCTGGCCAATCGTGAGGAACGCATCCTGAAAGATCCTCCGCCAAGCGCCTTCGTCATGGAACTGGGTGACAATGCAGTCGTTCTGGCGCTCCGCTACTGGGCCAATAGCAGTG
Source organism: Affinirhizobium helianthi (assembly GCF_042680945.1). Classification (NCBI taxonomy): domain Bacteria; kingdom Pseudomonadati; phylum Pseudomonadota; class Alphaproteobacteria; order Hyphomicrobiales; family Rhizobiaceae; genus Affinirhizobium; species Affinirhizobium helianthi. The sequence continues at coordinate 94,629 of NZ_JBHUEQ010000022.1, forward strand.
TGTGGTGGATGACGTCGCGAGACATGACCAAGCGCACCAAGGAAGCCTTCGATGCTGCCGGTATATCCATCCCCTTCCCGCAGGTGACGTACCACGCGGCTGAAAAAGACGAGAAAACGGATGGTCGACCGCCGTTGAACCTTGTTTAAAGCAGTCATGCTCATGCTATTTTCTTGATGCGTTCGCTCGGTCTATAAAGCGGCAGCGCACCGAGATGGAGTTCTTATGCTCGAGCTACTGGTTCTCATTGCCATCATTGCGCTGTTCAGCAAGCAGCAACGTCAGTCTCGACGGCTGACCGCTCTCGAACTCCAGATAAAACATCTGCAAGAGCAACTGGCTGAGGCCAGACCTCCCCTCGTTCCGGCCAAAGTGCAGGCAATGGAGGAAGCGGAAACGGGCGCGGCGGAGGCTCTTCCCGCCCCGGAAGCGGCTGCCGAGGCAAGGCTGGAAGAGCAGCAGAATGCCCCGAAGACAGCCCCGCCGCTGGCGGCGCGTACGATGCCGGAGGAAAGCCTGGAAAGCCGTCTGGGGGCGCGCTGGGCCGTCTGGGTGGGCGGGCTGGCGCTCGCGCTCGGCGGTATTTTTCTGGTCCGCTATTCCATCGATGCCGGGTTGCTCGGACCCGTTCCCCGGTTGATCCTTGCTGCCCTGTTCGGTCTGGCGCTGGCGACAGCTGGTGAAATGATCCGCCGTGGCGCGCTGCCGAAACTGCCGGAGAACTACAATAACGCGCTGGTGCCCGGCATCCTCACGGCTGCGGCCAGCATCACGCTGATGGCAACTGTCTATACCGCCTTCGCCATCTACGACTTTATCGGGCCACTTCCGGCCTTTATCCTTCTTAGTCTGGTCGCGCTTGTCACACTTGCCCTTTCACTGCTGCATGGGCAGGCGCTGGCTGGTCTTGGTCTTGTTGCATCGCTCCTGACGCCGATTCTTGCTTCGTCGGGCAACGGGAATTTCTACGCGCTTTTCGGCTATCTTTCCCTCGTCTGGCTTGCCGCTACGGCAGCAGCCAGAATACGCCGCTGGCGCCTCCTGCCATCGCTTGCCAACATCCTGCTGATGTTCTGGGTCGCCGGAAGCTGGAGCGCCGTCTATCTGACGGATGACCCCGCCTTCCTTGCGCCACCCACTGCACCGGGCATCGCCCTGATGATCATGATCGCTGGCTCAGGCTTCCTCTGGCCGGGAGCGCATTTTGAAAGTGCAGTAGACGGTTCCACTCCATCGCAAAGCCTCTGGCGGCGCGCGAGACGTCTTCTGGCACGCTCGCCCAAGGGCATCATGATCTCGGTCTCGCTGGCCACAATGCTATCGGTCTTGAGCATGGTGGCGGCGGACCTTCCGTCCCTCGCAGATCCGGTTCTCATCTTCGTTGCCGTGACAGGGTGCCTTGCCGGACTGGGCGCCGGGCGTCGTACGGCGACAATACCCGCCATCTTCGCGGGGCTCACCGCCGTCTGGGGCCTTGCGCTTTTTGCCATTCTCGATGCAAGCCGCACCATTTCACCACATCTGCCGGAAGCAGCAGCAAGCGGATGGTTAAGCAGCCTCGCCCCGGAAGCCTTGGGCGGGCTGATCCTTGGCGGCGTTTTCACCATTTGTGGTGTTGTGTTCATTCGCCGCCATCACCGCATCGATCCAGACTTCAGCGCGCTGTGGGCTATCCTCGCTTCAGCCGTGCCGATTGCGCTGGCAACCATCTCCTTCATCAATTACGGCCATCTGGGGCGCGACTGGCTGCACGCCATTGCCATGCTGGTGACGGCCGCTGCTCTTTTTGCATCAGCCATCTCCCTCACCCAAGGGAATGACAATGACTCCCCGTCTGCGGGCCTGCCCCGCGATCTTCTGAGCCTCGGCGCTTTTGGCGCACTGGCGCTTGCGCTGCACTGCCTGACTCAAGGGCTGACGACAACCGTTGGGATAGCCATTCTCGGTTTCCTCTTTGTGCTGGCCAATCTTTGGCTGCGCTGGCGCGGTCTTCCATGGGCCATGATTGCAGCCATTGCCATTGTGTTTGTCCGCATCGCCTGGGAACCGACAATCGTGGGGGCGCAAAACCTGTCCACAACGCCGGTCTTCAACGCGCTGCTGGCAGGCTATGGCATTCCTGCCGGCGTGCTGATCATATCCGCCTGGCTGCTGCGCAGCTGGCCCGGCAGACGCACGCTGAATGCGATCCAGGGACTTGCGGCCCTCATGACCTTGCTGACAATGGCCATCCTCGTGCGCCATGCCATGCAGGGCGGCGTGCTGAACGATGCGGTTCCAACCCTTGGCGAACAAAGCATCTACACGCTGCTGCTGGTGGGGCTATCCGGCATTCTGATGACGCTCGATTTCGGAAGCCCGAGCCGGGCCTTTCGCTATGGGTCGATGGCGGCGGGCATTCTTGCCACTCTCAACATCCTTTCCCTGCATCTGGGGGCGCTGAACCCCTATTTCACGGATGAGAATGTCGGCAACTGGCCGCTGATCAACCTGCTTTTGCCGGGCTATCTCATTCCCGCCCTCGCCTATGCCGGGCTTGCCGCCTATGCGCGAGGAAGGCGGCCGCAAGCCTATGTCGTCATGCTGGCCGTCACGGCGGCCATTCTCGGCTTTGCCTGGGCAACATTGACTGTGCGCTGGGCATGGCAGGGGCCGCATATGGCCTATTGGAAGGGGTTCATTCCGGCGGAAACCTATACCTATTCCGTCGTCTGGCTTCTGATCGGTGTGGGCCTGCTTGCGCTGGGTTCACGCTTTGCCGCCCGCAGCCTGCGCCTTACCTCTGCGGCGCTCGTTCTCATTGCGGTATGCAAGGCTTTCCTGATCGATATGTCCAGCCTGGAAGGAATTCTGCGGGCGCTCTCCTTCATCGGCCTTGGCGTGGTTCTCATCGGCATCGGGCTGTTCTATCAGAAGCTCATGGCACGAGATCGGAAAAGCCAAACGGATGAGGTTGCGACAGGATGAACCGCGCAGAAATCAAGGCCTTCGCGCCTCACGAAAACCTGGCGGCGGAGCTTCTGCCACATGCCTTCAGCGGCAATGACGGCGCGCACGACCTTGCCCATATTGCCCGTGTGTTTCGCAACGCCATGCGGCTGCAGGCGAAGGAAGGGGGCGAGGCAGAGATCGTCGCCGCCGCAGCTCTGCTGCACGATTGCGTCAATGTTGAAAAGAACTCGCCCCTCCGGCAGGAAGCCTCGCGCATGGCGGCACGAAAAGCGGCGGCGCTACTTGCGAGCCTGGACTGGAGCGAGGAAAACATCCGCTGCGTCGCTCACGCCATCGAAGCCCATAGTTTTTCCGCCGGAATAGAGCCGCGCACCATTGAGGCAAAGATCCTTCAGGATGCCGATCGACTGGATGCCATTGGTATGATCGGCGCGGCGCGTTGCTTCTACGTGGCGGGCCGCATGAGCAGCCAGATCTACGACCCGCTTGACCCGACCGCTGCAACGCGCTCCCTGAATGACAAGGCCTTTGCACTGGATCATTTTCCGGCCAAGCTGTTCAAGCTGGCAGATGGCTTTCAAACACAAGCGGGACGTCAGCTAGCACGCGAGCGGCAGGATCGCCTGAAGCTCGTCTACGATCTTCTTCTGGATGAAATAAGGGATCAATAATGCGTATCGCGAGCCTTCACATCTATCCTCTCAAAAGCGCTCGCGGAATATCGCTGCAGCGCTCCGCCTGTGATGCCTTCGGCCTGCGGGCTGACCGGCGCTGGATGCTGACAGACCCGAACGGCAAGTGCGTGACTCAACGGGAAATGCCTGAGCTTGCGCAAATTACCGCAAGGTGGGAGAGCAACATGCTTGTTCTTTCAAAAGACGGTCAGGCGCCGTTGCAGGTCTCGATGGATGAAGGCGGCGAGCGGCTCTCGGTCGAAATCTGGGAATCCACGGTTGATGCGGCCCTTGCAGAAGCCTCTGCTTCGGCCACGCTCTCCGATTGGCTCCAGCACGATCTGAAGCTCGTTCACTTTGACGATCAATCCCGCCGAAGTGCAAGTGTGAAATGGACGGGGACCGAAAGCCCGGTAACATTCGCTGACGGCTATCAGGTTCTCATCACCAACACAGCGTCTCTCGCAGCCTTGAACGAGAACATGGCTGCGCATGGCGAGGCACCCGTCGGCATGGACCGTTTCCGGCCCAATATCGTGCTGGAACATGACATTGCCTTCGCGGAAGATGGCTGGGAGGCGGTGAAAATAGGCTCCATGCTGTTCCGCCTGGTCAAGCCCTGCACCCGTTGCATCATGACAAGCCAGGACCAGCAGATCGGCTCACGCGAGATTGCAAACCCCATGCCTGCAATGGGGCGTATCCGCATGTCCGCCGATCGCCGCGTGCCCGGTGTGCTTTTTGGCTGGAACGCGGTTCCGGTCGGCTCCGGTGAGATCGCGGTTGGAGAGAGTTTCGAAATCGTGGGAGAGCGCGACGCCTGGCCGCTGAAACGCAGAACCTGAAAAGGCTTTCCATCACAGCTCTTCATGCAACCCATAAGCAAAACAGGCTTGGTTTTCCCCCTCACGGGTTTATGGTGCGCAGAGTTTAGGGGGGGACAGGATATGAACAAGCCGGCTTCCAGCGCCATGCCATGGCTTATCATTGTCGCGGGCTCACTGATCGTCATGCTGACGTTCGGCCCCCGCTCCGCCATGGGCTTCTTCCAGTTACCCATGCTGACCGATACCGGCTGGGATCGCTCCACCTTCGGATTGGCCATGGCATTCCAGAACCTTTTCTGGGGCCTCAGCCAACCGTTTTTCGGCGCCCTGGCAGACCGCTATGGCACAGGACGGGTGCTTGCGACCTCCGGCATTCTCTACGCGCTCGGCCTCCTGCTGATGTCGCACGGAACTGCGCCGATCTGGCTGCATGTCGGCGGCGGCGTGCTGGTGGGCATGGCCATTGGCGCGGGCTCCTTTAGCGTCATCCTGTCCGCCTTTGCGCGTCACGTAACGCCGCAGCAGCGCTCCATGGCCTTCGGTATCGGCACGGCTGCGGGTTCTGCCGGCATGTTTCTGTTCGCGCCCCTTAGCCAGACCCTGATCAACCTTTACGGCTGGTCCGATAGTCTGGTCATCATGGGCGCAGTCATGCTGCTGATCCCGGTTCTGGCCTTTCCGCTGAAGGGAAATGCCAATTCCGGCACGCAGAATGCGGCAGCTGTTCAGCAGACCGTGGGCCAGGCGCTTCGGGAAGCCTTTGCCCACCAGAGCTATCTTCTGCTGGTCTCCGGCTTCTTCGTCTGCGGCTTTCAGGTGGCCTTCATTACCGCGCATTTTCCCGCCTATCTGGGCGATATCGGCATCGACGCACGCTATGCCGTGATTGCGATGGCGCTGATCGGCTTTTTCAACATCATCGGTTCACTCGCCGCCGGCTATATTGGCCAACGCTATTCCAAGCCGCATTTTCTGGCCTTCATCTATATCGGGCGCTCCATAGCGGTAACGGCTTTTCTTCTGCTGCCACAGACGCCGCTGTCCGTCATTATCTTCGCCACGGTCATGGGCCTGCTCTGGCTTTCCACCGTTCCGCCAACCAACGGACTTGTGGCCATCATGTTCGGAACGCGCCATCTTGGCCTCCTGGGCGGCATGGTGTTTCTCTCACACCAGATCGGCTCCTTCCTCGGCGTGTGGATGGGTGGCTATCTATATGACCACTTCGGCTCCTACGACCCGGTCTGGTGGCTGGGCGTCGCCCTCGGCCTCTTCGCTGCCGCTGTGCACTGGCCCATTCGAGAAAAGGCTGTCGACAGGTTGGCTGCAAACCCTGCCTGAGATGGCCCTACTCCTCAGCAGGCTCCTGCAGCCTGCCAACAGCTTTCAATGCCGCCTGGACAAATCCGTCTCTTGCCGCATTTTCCGCGATGCCACGCGGTTCATAGACATGGCGATGCATGAAAAAGCCGCTCAGGCGGAAGGCATCGCTCAGATCCTGAACGCTGACCGATGGTTCCGCTTGCGGCGTGAGAAAGGCAGGAAGCGGTAACATCCGGTCCGCCCAGGGTGCTCCGGCCTCGCGGCTCACCGCACGCCCGCTTTTGGGGGAAACGTAAACCAGTTGCTCGCGCCGTCCGGTGGCAGCACATTCGGAGAGATCCAGACCGAAGCCGAGATCATTGAGGACCGCCAGTTCAAAGCGTACGAAGAGAGCGCCCGCGCCACGCGGATCGTCCATATGATCGAGAATGAGATCCAGTGCTTCGAAAAGATGCGGATGCGGATCGCGCTCCGGCAAAAGGCGCAGAAGAGCCCCCATGGCCTGCACGCCATAAAGGGCAGTCGCACTCTCCATCAGCCGCGCGGCGCGCAACTGCAAAGGCTCCAGCCGATAGTCTCCGAGGTGCTCATCCAGCCGCGCCCGCCAGACGGCCTCAACGCGGTTTCCCGCCTGCAGAACCGGCTGCATGCTGCGCGAACGACCACCACGGACAAGGCCCAGATGCCGCCCTTTCGAGCGCGTCATCAGTTCCACCACGACGCTTGTTTCGCCGTGGCGCTTCACGCCGATAATGATGCCTTCATCCTGCCACTGCATGGATGCCTTCAGCCCCGTTAAAGCGTCTTACGATCGTTCAGGTTCGCTCGTCACGCTTCAAGTCTTCGTTTCAACGCGTCATCGCACTCACAAAAACCGCAGCACCATTGCTGTGCGGCATGCTTGGCGCCAAGCCTATCGTCAATAGGCGCTCATCGCCAATTCCTGCAACATACGGGAACAAAACGCTGATTCGCCCTGTGTAGCATGGAACCAAAGGCCGCCCTTGGCAGTTGCTGGCGCGTAACAGATTCCGGAGACACCATGCGCAAGGCATCCCTCGCCGCAGCCCTTCTCGTTCTTCCAACCCTGGTTTCCGCAGCGCCTCCCATGGCTGCCGCGCAATCCGCAGGGCTCGAACAGGCCTGCATCTCGGTCGCGAAGAATTTTCTTCTGGCGCCAACGCTCAAGACCGGCGTGGTGCAATCCTTCCCCGAACTTGATCCGCCCGGCGCTCGCCTGACCTATTCCATCCGCCAGAACCCTGAGCCGACCGATTTCAACGATGAAATCGAATGCGAATTCGATCGTGCGCAGGCACCTTATGGCCTGAAGCGCTTCTGCATTTCCAATACCTGCTATTCGGCCGGTGAAAAGGAAGAGGAAAATCGCCGGCGCTATCAGGAGGTTAAAGCTCTCATGGACCGCCAAAAGCCATGAGCGATACCAGGTGGGGCGGACGACGCCTCACCCTCTGGGGAATTCGAGCCCCATTTCGCGGAAGCGCTCGGGATCATCGCCCCAGTTTTCGCGCACCTTCACAAACAGAAACAGATGGACGGGCTGTTCCAGGATTTCCGTAAGCTCCTTGCGTGACGCAGTCGAAATCGCCTTGATGGCCTCGCCGCCCTTTCCGAGCGCAATCTTTTTCTGGCTCTCGCGCTCGACATAGATGACCTGTTCGATGCGAACCGAACCATCCTTGCGTTCTTCCCATTTTTCCGTCTCCACATGGGAGGAATAGGGAAGTTCCTGGTGCAGACGCAGAAACAGCTTTTCGCGCGTGATCTCGGCCGCAAGCTGACGCATGGGCAGGTCGGAAATCTGGTCTTCCGGATAGTACCAGGGGCCCTCTGGCAGTTGCTCCGCAAGATAGTTCATCAGATCGTCGCAGCCGGAACCGGTGGTGGCGGAGATCATGAAGGTGCGATCAAAACGCACCACGTCATTGGCAGCCGAAGTCAGCTTCAGCAGATCCTCAGGCTTCACCCGGTCGATCTTGTTCAAAACAAGAATCTTCGGCTGCGGCACATCTTTCAATGCCTCCAGAATGGACTCCGCATCGCCACGAAGGCCACGCTCGCTATCAATCAGGAGAAGGATAAGATCGGCATCCTTCGCGCCTCCCCAGGCGGAGGTGACCATGGCGCGGTCGAGACGCCGGCGCGGCTTGAAAATGCCGGGCGTATCCATGAACACGATCTGCGCGTTCTGGTGGATCGCAATGCCACGCATCACGGCGCGCGTCGTCTGCACCTTGTGGCTGACGATGGAGACCTTCGCGCCCACCAGCCGGTTGACGAGTGTGGACTTGCCAGCATTGGTGGGGCCAATCAGGGCAACAAAGCCGGAATGGGTTGCTGGGCCGGCTTCAGTGCCGGATACGGTGTTATCTTCGCTCATAGAACCCTTCAGCCTTCGTTGTCAGGCTTCTGCCAGACGCCTTCGCGCTCCAGCAATTTCGTCGCGGCTACCTGCTCTGCCGCACGCTTGGACCGATCCACGCCGGTTTCCGGCGCCACGCCCTCCACCTCTACGGTCACGGTGAAACGCGGCTCGTGGTCCGGGCCGGAACGATCATCCACCCGATACATGGGTGTGCGACCGAATTTGGCGTGAGACCATTCCTGCAATTCCGTCTTCGCATCGCGACGCGCAGCGGATTCGCTCCTGGCACGCTTTTCCCAATGCTTGAGAATGAAGCGTCGCGCCGCCTCCAGTCCGCCATCGAGATAGATGGCGGCAATCAGGCTTTCCACCACATCGGCCCGCACATTCATCATGCGCTTGCCCGTCAGTTTCTTCACATCCGAACCGGTGCGGATGAATTGGTATAACCCCAGCTCATCCGCAATACCAGCACAGCTATCCGCACTGACCAACTGGTTCAGGCGCACCGACAACTCACCCTCGGTGGCGTTGCTGAAGGTGCTGAACAACAATTCGGCCACACAAAGCCCAAGAACGCGATCGCCCAGAAATTCCAGCCGCTCGTAGTTCGAACTTTTGCCGCCGCCGGTGCTGGAATGCGTCAGGGCACGATCAAGCCATTGCTTGTCCTTGAACTCGTGCCCGATCACGGCTTCCAGCCGCGAGGTATGCTCGGCGGAGAGCGTGGCCTGCTTCATCAGTCGACCACCTTGAACAGGCGATCCCAACGCATATTGGCAGGCCATTTCCAGATTTCACGGAAGGACGTATCGTTGCCCAGCGAGAAGAAGATGATGCTGGCGCGGCCAACCAGGTTTTCTGCCGGGACATAGCCCACATCGAAGCGGCTATCGAGCGAGTTATCGCGGTTGTCACCCATGAAGAAATAATGGCCTTCGGGCACAACGAACTCCCGCGTGTTATCCCCGCGCGAATCCGGCGATTGATCCAGCGTATCGTAGGTCTTGCCGTTATCCAGCGTTTCGCGGAATACCGGAACGTCCGAACCGGGGTCGAGACGGTAATCGGAGGTAAAGTTGCCATCCGGCTGCTTGGGAATGGCCTGACCGTTCAGATGCAGCACGCCATTGATCATCTGGATGCGATCACCTGGCAAGCCGATCAGGCGCTTGATGTAGTCCACGCTTGGATCGGTCGGCAGACGAAACACAATGACATCGCCGCGCTTCGGCTCGCTGGCGAGAATGCGGCCGGAGAACAGATCCGGCGAAAAGGGCAGCGAATATTTGGAATAGCCGTAGGCAAACTTGTTGACGAAGATATAGTCACCCACCAGCAAGGTCGGCATCATCGAACCCGAGGGGATCGTGAAGGGCTGAAACAGGACGGTGCGGATGACCATCGCCAGCAGCAGAGCCTGGATGATGACCTTGATGTTTTCCCAGAGTGAACTCTGCGACTTTTCAGCTTTATCGGACACGTGGACGACTTTCGTTATCGACTTTAGCGCTTCTCTAACCTCTTCGCCTTGAGCGGGCAATGCCTCAGCGCGATGGAGTGGAGGCTTGCGCACCTATTGGCCGCGCTTCAATGACCACAAAGGCCTGCGCGTAGGGAAATTCATCGGTGATGGTGAGATGAATGACAGCTTCGTGCCCGGCAGGCAAAAGCTCTGCCAGCTTCTCCCCCGCCCCGCCAGTCAGAACCATAGTGGGCTTGCCCGAGGGAAGATTGACGACGCCCATATCACGCCAGAAGACGCCCTGCGCCAGTCCTGTGCCAAGCGCCTTTGAACAGGCTTCCTTGGCCGCAAAACGCTTTGCATAGGAAGCGGCACGCATCTTGCGCGCATCGGATTTCCTGCGCTCGATATCTGTGAAACAGCGATGCGTAAAGCGCTCGCCAAAACGCTCGATGGACTTCTCGACCCGACGAATATCGATCAGGTCGCTACCCATGCCAATGATCATTGCGATCCTTTCGCCCCGCTGCCATTCGCAAGCTACCGTGCTTGCAGGCAATGTGTTGACTGCTTCATCCGCGCCTATAGATCGTGGCACAGGAGCAGTTTTCAAGGCGATAGACCATGGCGGAACGATCCGCAATCAGCCTAGCATAGCGACAGACAGCAGCCTGCACAGCTATCCACATCAAGGGGCGGATGTGCCATGCACTGAATGCACATCACCTTTGCCCCAGAACTTTCCGGTTGCGCCGCAATGCTGCGCCGCACAACAAACACCCTGCAATCGGGTGCCTTGATCGATCAGTAGCCCTTGCGGAACATGCCGCGATCAACCTGACGCATACGATATTCGAGTTCAATCGCATCGCTTGCTTCGTTGAGATACGCCATTTCGCGTTCCTGAACGGTCGGGGCGCGCAGCGAGCGGGCGATGTTTCTGAGTGGCTTGAACATGAGTTCATCTCCTTGTTGCGATGCACAAGATATAAGATGAACCGATTGAATGCACCATAGACAGCTTCCGCAGCCTGCTATGCGCTCATTGCATGGCATGCCCAAGAAGTGACAGAGGCGGCCTAAATTATGTTCAATCGTAGACGCGTTTGACCGTGGAGAGGCAATCCAGCTCTTTCAGCTGTGCCAATAGCTGGTTCAGTTGCCGCAGATCCCAGACTTCCAGCTCCAGAGCCATCTCGGAAAAGTCCGTGGCAACACGCCCCATCGTCATCATGCGGATGTTGATATCGAGCCGCGCCATGCATTGAGCCACCTTGGCAAGAGTGCCAGGCTCATTGAGCGCATTGATGACAATCTTGGCCATGAAGCGCGATTTGTTGGCCTCATCCAGATCCCAGCGCACATCTATCCAGCGTTCCGGATGATCATCGAACCTTTGCAGGGCAGATGACTGGATCGGATAGATCGTGATCGTATTGTCTTCCTGCATGATGCCGACGATACGATCTCCAGGCACGGCGCCTGCGGGCGCGAAGTGAACTTCCACATGGTCGGCGAGACCACGAATGGGAAGCGGCTCCGGTCCACCTTCCGGGCTCGCAGCTTCTGCCGCTTCCTTGGCGGTACGCTCTGATCCCGGCAGGCGGAAGATCATTCCGCTTGCGCTCTGCATGTTGAACCAGCCCTGGTCCGCCGCTGGCTTGATGGTCGTGCGCTCATCCTTGTAATCGGGGAAGACGGCGCGGAAGACGTCCAGCGATGACAATTCGCCGCGACCGACTGCGGCAATCGCATCCTCCACATCCTTCTGGCCAAGCCGGAAGAGTGCCGGCTTCAGCACCTCGCGCGAGAATTCCTTGCCCGCGCGCTCGAATGTACGCTCCAGAATGCGATGCCCCAGCCCCGCATATTGCTTGCGGATGGCCATGCGCGTGGCACGGCGGATTGCCGAGCGCGCCTTACCCGTTACGACAATCTCTTCCCAGGCCGCAGGAGGAACCTGTACGCCGGAGCGGATGATTTCCACCTCATCGCCATTGTTGAGACGCGTCACCAGAGGCATGATCCGCCCGTTGATCTTGGCGCCCACCGTGGTATCGCCAATATTGGTGTGGACGGCATAGGCAAAATCTATAGGAGTTGCGCCGCGCGGCAGCGCAATCAACTTGCCTTTCGGCGTGAAGCAGAACACCTGGTCCTGGAACAGTTCCAGCTTGGTGTGTTCGAGAAACTCTTCCGGACTATCGCCTTCCGCCAGCGCCTCAATGGTGTGGCGCAGCCAGGAATAGGCATTGGATTCCTTCGAGAGCAGTTCCCCGCCCTCACCGTTTTCGCCGTCCTTGTAAAGGCTGTGCGCAGCGATACCGTATTCTGCAATCTCATGCATGCGGCGGGTTCTGATTTGCAGCTCGATACGCTGCCGCGACGGCCCCACAATGGTCGTATGGATGGAGCGATAATCGTTCTGCTTGGGCGTTGAAATGTAATCCTTAAAGCGCCCCGGCACCACGCGCCAGCGCGTATGCACGATACCGAGTGCCCGATAGCAGGCAGGAATATCGTCAACCAGGATCCGGAAGCCGTAAACATCCGACAGCTGCTCGAAAGACAGCGACTTGGACTGCATCTTGCGGAAAACGGAATAGGGCTTTTTCTGACGCCCCTTGACGGATGCCTTCAGCAATCCGTTGGCCACCAGCAAATCGCTCAACTCGTCCTCGATCTTGGTGATCAGTCCCTCATTGCGCGCCGAAAGCTCCGCCAACCGATTGGTGACGGTTTCATAAGCTTCCGGGTTGATGTAGCGGAAAGACAGGTCTTCCAGCTCGTCACGCATGTCCTGCATACCCATGCGGCCAGCAAGCGGCGCATAGATATCCATGGTTTCTTCGGAGATACGGGCACGCTTTTCCTGCGACATGTGCTCGAGCGTGCGCATATTGTGCAGGCGATCCGCCAGCTTGACCAGCAGAACCCGAACATCATCGGAAATGGCCAAAAGCAGCTTGCGCAGGTTTTCCGCCTGCTTGGCCTTTTTCGAAACGAGATCCAGGCGCTTGAGTTTGGTCAACCCTTCGACAAGGCGCCCGATGTCTTCACCGAACAATTCGTCGATTTCGGCACGGGTCGCGGTCGTATCTTCAATCGTATCATGCAGGAGCGCCACGGCAATGGTGGACTCGTCGAGATGCATGTCCGTCAGGATCGCGGCAACTTCCAGCGGGTGAGAAATATAGGGGTCGCCGCTGGCGCGTTTTTGCTGACCATGCTTCTGCATGGCATAGACATAGGCTTTATTGAGGAGAGCTTCGTTTGCGTCTGGCTTGTATTTCTGAACCCTCTCGACGAGCTCGTATTGCCGCATCATGCCCCGGAAGATCCCCGTCCGTATCTTAAAAGAAAAAGGCGCGCCAACCGTCGAAAGCTGGCGCCGCCAAACATATAATCACGATGCCATGTTCTTCACAGCATCAAAAGCAGGAAATGCTTAGTAATCGTCGCTCTTTTCCGGCGGAACCAGACCTTCGATACCGGCCAGCAGTTCTTCTTCCGACATCTGGTCGAACGTCAGCGTTTCCGGCAGGTCATCTTCATCAAGACCCTTATCCTCAGCACCGGCTGCACCAGCATTGGCGGCCAGCAACGAGGACGGATCGGGTTCCGGCTCATCCACTTCAACATGCTTCTGAAGCGAATGGATCAGATCTTCCTTCAGATCGTCGGGAGAAAGCGTCTCATCGGCGATTTCGCGAAGAGCAACAACAGGGTTCTTGTCGTTGTCGCGATCAACGGTGATAGCAGCGCCCTGCGAGATCTGGCGAGCGCGATGGCTGGCAAGCAGCACAAGCTCGAAACGGTTATCGACTTTGTCGATGCAATCTTCTACTGTGACACGGGCCATTGCCTGTCCTTTACGTCGGTATTTCAGGGATTGGTATGCCGGATACAGGCAAAACCCCCGGAATTCAAGTTTTTCCTCCAGGCAGCGCCATTTACCCCCTTCTCATTCCAGAAACCATGCGTTATTCAACCATAAGTTGCTTGGAATATCGATTGGCCTGCCGTAAAGGCTGGTTATATGAAAATATGATAATGTTACCAGCCGTTTTTACGCATCTGCTTCAATATTGCAGTAAGCAGAGCTCTGATCCGGTTGCAACATATATTGCTGGACGGACGAGGATTTATGTTTGACCCCCGCGAAAAAATTGCACTCTTCATAGATGGCGCGAATCTTTACGCTGCCTCCAAAAGTCTCGGCTTTGACATCGATTACCGCAAGCTTCTCAAGGCTTTCCAAAAGCGCGGCTATCTTCTGCGTGCCTACTACTATACGGCACTGATTGAAGATCAGGAATATTCGTCCATTCGCCCATTGATCGATTGGCTGGACTATAACGGCTACAAGGTCATTACCAAGCCTGCCAAGGAATTTACCGACTCCATGGGCCGCCGCAAGGTAAAGGGCAATATGGACATCGAACTGGCGATCGATGCCATGGAACAATCCGAGACTGTCGATCATCTGGTCCTCTTCTCCGGCGACGGCGATTTCACCACACTTGTCGAAGCGCTACAGCGCAAAGGTCGCAAGGTCTCCGTGGTCTCCACCATGGCGACACAGCCGCCGATGATTGCGGATGATCTGCGCCGTCAGGCCGATCACTTCATCGACCTCCTTTCCCTGAAGGCGGAAATCGGTCGCGATCCGTCGGAGCGCCCGCCGCGCCCGCACGATGTCGCAGCGGATGTACAAGGGGCCTAAAACCCCCACCTTCTTTTGCAAAAAAACGGCGCTTGCGGCAATTTCCGCGGGCGCCGTTTTTGTTTCGCCATCCATCAACGAAGGTGATCGATGGCATTCCAAACATTCGATAGACGTATGAACTGCCCTGCGGCATTCTCCGCCGCGTGAGACCAAGCTCACCCTTCCCTCAACCTCAAACCCTCCGCCAGATGCACCGGTACCGCGTGATGCGCTAACCGGCATCTTCCCTCGTGCCTTATCGAAAGGATGCAGCTATGCGCACGATTGAGACCTCCGACCCCACCATTGCAAGCGTTCAGCTGAAAAGCCGCTGGGGCAGCCTGTTGCGCACCCTTTGGGACCTTGGAAACAGGCGAGCGGGACGGGGCCGATATATCGATGTGGCAGAGCTTTCCCCACATCAGCTGAAGGATATTTCAGGACAGGAGAGCCAGAGGGCTATCTTGCCTCGGGCGCAACGGCAGGACCTTGCTCTGCAAGAGGCCCGGCAACGTGCATTTCTGCTGGCTCTTGGCACCGGCGGCCGATAGCAAGCCGCCGGTCAGACGAAACAGATCAGCCTGACTTAAGCAACCGGCTCTTCTGCCGGTTCCAATCGCGCTCTTTTTCTGTCTCGCGCTTGTCATGCAGCTTCTTGCCCTTGGCCAGCGCCAGTTCGAGTTTCGCCCTGCCCTTTTCGTTGAAATAGATCTTCAACGGGACGAGGGTCATGCCTTCGCGATTGATACCGGCGCGGAGGCGATTGATCTCTCGCTTGCTGAGCAGAAGCTTGCGGCGACGGCGAGGTTCGTGATTGAACCTGTTGGCCTGCAGATATTCCGGCAGATGAGAATTGATCAGCCAGATCTCATCCCCTTCATCGGAGGCATAGGATTCCGCAATATTGGCCTTGCCGTCACGCAGAGACTTGACCTCCGTGCCGGTCAAAACCAGACCTGCCTCGTAGGTGTCGATAATCTCGTAATTGAAGCGTGCCTTGCGGTTTTCCGCAACGATCTTGTTGACCACACGCTGACTGCCTTTGGGTGCCATGAACGGTTTTCCGTTGCCTTTCCAGATGAGCCGGTCAATCCGGCGCCGATGTCAGATGTAAGATCTCTACGGGATGAAAGAAAGGGCCGCGCCGGATTTACCCGGCACGGACCCGTCAGTTCAACAGGCCTGCATGCTTCAACGCCGCATCGATGGCCGCCTCCGTTGCCGGCTCAAGGCTGGAAAGGAGCGGCGAGCGCGCATGGCGGTTCATGCCGCGAATGCGTGACAGAGCATATTTGGCACCGCAGACGCCCGGCTCCATGAAGATCGCCTTGTGCAATGGGAAAAGCCGATCCTGATAATCAAGAGCTTTTGCATAATCTCCGGCAAGCGTCGCCTGCTGGAATTCGGCACAGAGGCGCGGCGCAACATTGGCGGATACGGAAATGCAGCCGACGCCGCCCTGGGCATTGAAGCTGAGTGCCGTTGCGTCTTCACCGGAAAGCTGGATGAAATTCTTGCCGCATGCCATGCGCTGTTCAGATACGCGCTCGATCTTCCCTGTCGCATCCTTCACCCCAACGATGTTGGAATGCGCCTTGGCCAGAGCGCCCATTGTTTCGGGCAGCATATCGATAACCGAACGCGGCGGGATGTTGTAGATGATGATCGGCAGCGTCACAGCTTCTGCAATGGCCGAGAAATGTGCGATCAGGCCCTTTTGCGTTGGCTTGTTATAATAAGGGGTAACAACCAGCAGCCCGTCTGCACCCGCTTCCTGGGCGTGAACCGCAAGCTCGATGGCTTCGCGCGTATTGTTGGAGCCTGCACCTGCGATGACGGGAACACGCTTGTTCGCCACCTCGATGCACAGCTCGATCACCCGTTTATGCTCCGCATGCGAAAGTGTCGGCGATTCGCCTGTCGTGCCAACAGGCACCAGACCTGTGCTTCCCTCAGAGATCTGCCACTCCACATGAGCGGCAAAAGCCTCCTCATCCACCGCACCCGCATCTGTGAAAGGCGTGACGAGTGCGGGCATGGACCCCTTGAACATGCGAAGTCTCCTCGCGGCTCCTAATCTTTGTTCAGCCGCATTATTTGGTTACGAGCGGCGCACCATAAAGCGCGTCAGTGACGGCGACAAGCGCAATGGGAGGTGTTTTGCAACACATCGTGATAGGAGAATTCGTGACAGGCGGGGCTCTGGTAAGGATCTGTTAAGCAACACATCCGCTTCATGGGAGAATAGAGCGAAATCGTGGGCGCTTTGGGATGAAGGCTTCATTTCATACTGTCGGTTTTTATATGCTGCTGTCTTGCGGAGTGTGCCTCGCGGCACCGCTTCCGGAGGGTTCGCTGCCCCGTCCTCTATCGCGCCCGGACAATCTGCACCAGGTGACGATTCCGACACCGGAGATCACCGGCGCGATTCCTCGGACGGATAATCCGGGCCAGGATGGCTCCTCCCTCGCCATCCTCAAACAGGGGCTTGACGCGCTTTCCAGCAACGATGTCAGCACCGCCCTTTCTGCCCGCGATGCACTGTCGCAGGGCTCGCTCGATCATCACCTGCTGACCTTCGCCATTGCCACCTCCGGCCTGCGCGGTGTTCCCTCGCATGAAATCGCCGAGGCCCAGCAGCAATTGCGGGGATGGCCGGGCCTGAAAAATCTGCGCGCTTTTTCCGAACGGGCCCTATGGCAGGAAAATCCGCCCGCTCAGTCCGTTTTGGCTGCCTTTGGTGCGACGCGTCCCGAAACACCGCAAGGCGCCATTATTCTTGCCCGTGCCTTGATGGCGACAGGAAAGAGGGCCGAGGCTGCGAGAACGCTTCGCCCGTTCTGGGCTGGCAATGCGTTGGACAAGGATCTCGAAGATGGAATCCTGCGCGAATTCTCCGGCCTGCTCACGCCCGCCGATCATCGGGCGCGCATGGATTACCTGATGTATCGCGGTCGGATCAGTCAGGCGAAGAGATTTGCCGAGGCCGGTCACGCCCAGTCGCTTTACAAGGCCTGGGCCGCAGTGGCGTCCCGTGCGAAAAATGCCGAGGCGCTTTTGGCGAGCGTAGACAAGGCTCTGGTGAATGATCCGGCCTATCTGTTCGTTCAGATCGAGTATCAGCGCCTGCAGGACAATTACCGCCGCGCTGCGGCGCTACTGGCACGCTCGCCGAAAGACCGCGACGAGCTTGTCAATTCCAGTGAGTGGTGGAACGAGCGGCGGATCATAGCCCGTGGTTTGGCTGATCAGGGCGATTTTGCTGAAGCCTATCGCGTTGTCGCGGCCCACAATGCCCATCAACCCACCGATATCGTCGATGCGGAATTTCATGCTGGCTGGTATGCTTTGCGAGCACTCAAGCAACCCGCCGTCGCAGCAAACCACTTCAAGAAAATCCTGACCGCCTCGACGCGGCCGCTATCTGCATCGCGCGCATGGTACTGGCTGGGGCGCACGGCGGAAGCCGGTGGCCCTGGACAGGCGCAGGAGTTTTACGCAAAAGCGGCGCAATACCCGGCCACTTTCTATGGCCAGCTGGCAGCAGCGCGTCTTCAGCAGAAAACGCTGAATGTTGCCTATCCATCCCCCACGGCCGAGGACCGGAGAAACTTCCAGATGCGGGAGGCGGCCAGAGCAATCGACCGTCTGGACGCGGCAGGACATTCTCAACGCGCTTCGGCTCTGTATCGTGCACTCGCCGATGAATTGACCAGTCCTGGCGAGCTGGCAATTCTTGCGGCACGCGCTGAGCGCGACAATAACCACGCCCTCTCACTCCAGATCGGCAAATCTGCGTTCAATCGTGGGATCGACGTGGCTGCCCTTGCCTTCCCGCTTGGCGTCATCCCCGCCAGTGCCAACATAGATGGCTCGGGCAAGGCACTGGCCTACTCGATTGCACGGCAGGAAAGCGCCTTCAATCCGGCAGCCGTGTCGCCGGCAAATGCGCGTGGTCTTCTCCAGATCCTCCCCGGAACAGCCAAGGGTGTCGCAACCCGTCACGGCATGCCTTTCGTGCAGGCAAAGCTGACGACAGACCCCGGCTACAACGCCACATTGGGCGCACATTATCTGGGCGAACAGATCGATGCCTTTGGCGGATCCTATATTCTGACATTTATTGCCTACAATGCCGGTCCCCGCCGCGTGCCGGAATGGATAGACCGCTATGGTGACCCGCGCGGAAAAAGCCTGGACGAAGTGATTGACTGGATCGAACGCATTCCCTTCCCAGAGACTCGCAACTATGTTCAGCGTGTGATGGAAAACTATCAGGTCTACAAGGTTCGGTTGGGCCAGAAGGCAGACATTGCCAACGATCTTCGCTTTGGCCGACCAGCCAGCAGCGATCGCTGAGGATACAATCTGAAACTGCGAGCGGGGAAGAAGACATGCGAGACGACGGATTTGGTTATCTGACCTCGGACGACGGCTTGCGTCTCGCCTACCGCGAATTTCCAGCCACAGGTTCAGCGGCCCCTGATCTCCCCGTGGTCTGCCTGCCGGGCCTCACGCGCAATTCCCGAGATTTCGAGCCTCTCGCCCGGCAAATCAGCCAATCGGCCAAACGGCCCCGTCGGGTTATCTGCCTCGACTATCGCGGGCGCGGCCGGTCCGATTGGGCCGGCGACAAAACAAGCTATAATATCGTGACGGAAGCGCGCGATGTTCTCAAGGCGATGGATCACCTTGATCTTGAACGCGCCATCTTCATCGGCACCTCCCGCGGTGGCCTGATCATGCATATTCTGGCGCAGATGGCGCTCGAGCGCATGGCCGCTGGCATTCTCAATGATGTCGGGCCCGAATTGGGCGTGGAGGGATTGCGCGAGATTCAGGCTTACCTCAAAGAAGCAGAGCCGCTTCCCGATTGGAAATCAGCCACGGAAGGGCTCAAAGCACTGCATGGATCGGCTTTCCCTGCCCTCTCTTCGGGTGACTGGGAAGAATTTGCCGAAGCTATCTTTCGGGAAACAGAGAAGGGAATCGTGCCCGACTGCGATCCAGCGATTGGCCAAGCATTCGCTGCCATGAATCTCGACAAGGCGATACCTGACCTGTGGCCACAGTTTGATCTCATGGCAGGGCTACCGCTGCTTCTCATACGCGGAGTAAACTCAAAGCTTCTTACGGCGTCAATCACACAAGCCATGCAAGCTCGCCACACACAAATGGCGGTCATTCTGGCGAAGGGACAAGGGCATGCGCCTCTGCTTCACTTGGGCGAAGTTCAGCCAGCGCTGCAGTCATTTCTCGACACCCTACCCTGCTAAGCCTACAGATTTTGGCTGAAAACCAGATTACCTGAAATTTTCGATCTGTTTGTTCTGACAAAGTCCGAGCACAACACCGCTAGGGTCGAAACCCAATCAGGGTATTGATGAGATTAGCTATCCATGATTCACTTCCTGCAGCAACAGGAGT